>NZ_JBMKIF010000007.1:0-229488 GCF_049238025.1 Enterobacter cloacae complex sp. IR5458 | reverse complement strand
TGCTTCCAGGAAAAGCCTCTAAGCATCAGGTAACACGAAATCGTACCCCAAACCGACACAGGTGGTCAGGTAGAGAATACCAAGGCGCTTGAGAGAACTCGGGTGAAGGAACTAGGCAAAATGGTGCCGTAACTTCGGGAGAAGGCACGCTGATATGTAGGTGAAGCCCCTGCGGGTGGAGCTGAAATCAGTCGAAGATACCAGCTGGCTGCAACTGTTTATTAAAAACACAGCACTGTGCAAACACGAAAGTGGACGTATACGGTGTGACGCCTGCCCGGTGCCGGAAGGTTAATTGATGGGGTTAGCGGTAACGCGAAGCTCTTGATCGAAGCCCCGGTAAACGGCGGCCGTAACTATAACGGTCCTAAGGTAGCGAAATTCCTTGTCGGGTAAGTTCCGACCTGCACGAATGGCGTAATGATGGCCAGGCTGTCTCCACCCGAGACTCAGTGAAATTGAACTCGCTGTGAAGATGCAGTGTACCCGCGGCAAGACGGAAAGACCCCGTGAACCTTTACTATAGCTTGACACTGAACACTGGTCCTTGATGTGTAGGATAGGTGGGAGGCTTTGAAGCGTGGACGCCAGTCTGCGTGGAGCCAACCTTGAAATACCACCCTTTAATGGCTGGTGTTCTAACGTAGACCCGTGATCCGGGTTGCGGACAGTGTCTGGTGGGTAGTTTGACTGGGGCGGTCTCCTCCCAAAGAGTAACGGAGGAGCACGAAGGTTAGCTAATCCTGGTCGGACATCAGGAGGTTAGTGCAATGGCATAAGCTAGCTTGACTGCGAGAGTGACGGCTCGAGCAGGTGCGAAAGCAGGTCATAGTGATCCGGTGGTTCTGAATGGAAGGGCCATCGCTCAACGGATAAAAGGTACTCCGGGGATAACAGGCTGATACCGCCCAAGAGTTCATATCGACGGCGGTGTTTGGCACCTCGATGTCGGCTCATCACATCCTGGGGCTGAAGTAGGTCCCAAGGGTATGGCTGTTCGCCATTTAAAGTGGTACGCGAGCTGGGTTTAGAACGTCGTGAGACAGTTCGGTCCCTATCTGCCGTGGGCGCTGGAGAATTGAGGGGGGCTGCTCCTAGTACGAGAGGACCGGAGTGGACGCATCACTGGTGTTCGGGTTGTCATGCCAATGGCACTGCCCGGTAGCTAAATGCGGAAGAGATAAGTGCTGAAAGCATCTAAGCACGAAACTTGCCCCGAGATGAGTTCTCCCTGAGACTTTAAGTCTCCTGAAGGAACGTTGAAGACGACGACGTTGATAGGTCGGGTGTGTAAGCGCAGCGATGCGTTGAGCTAACCGATACTAATGAACCGTGAGGCTTAACCTTACAACGCCGAAGGTGTTTTGGCGAAGAGACAGACAATCAAATTTCAGCTTTGATACAGATTAAACAGAATTTGCCTGGCGGCTTTAGCGCGGTGGTCCCACCTGACCCCATGCCGAACTCAGAAGTGAAACGCCGTAGCGCCGATGGTAGTGTGGGGTCTCCCCATGTGAGAGTAGGGAACTGCCAGGCATCAAATTTAGTGTGCTGATATGGCTCAGTTGGTAGAGCGCACCCTTGGTAAGGGTGAGGTCCCCAGTTCGACTCTGGGTATCAGCACCACTTTATACTTAGGTTAAAGTTCGGCAAGAAGTAAAAGAATTTGTCTGGCGGCTTTAGCGCGGTGGTCCCACCTGACCCCATGCCGAACTCAGAAGTGAAACGCCGTAGCGCCGATGGTAGTGTGGGGTCTCCCCATGTGAGAGTAGGGAACTGCCAGACATCAAATAAGTGAAAAGGCCATCCGAAAGGATGGCCTTTTTGCGTTTATGTGCAGAAAAAACGGTAGGCCGGGTAAGGCAAAGCCTCCACCCGGCAAAGCAAATGACTAATGAATCACCTGCGACAGGAATGCACGCGTACGTTCCGACTTCGGATGCGCAAAGAATTCATCCGGTGGGGCCTGTTCAACGATCTCACCGCGGTCCATAAAGATCACCCGGTCTGCCACCGTTCTGGCAAAACCCATCTCATGCGTCACGCACAACATCGTCATCCCGGATTGCGCCAGCCCAATCATAGTATCCAGCACTTCTTTCACCATTTCCGGATCCAGCGCAGATGTCGGTTCGTCAAACAGCATAATTTTGGGTTTCATGCATAGCGAACGGGCGATAGCCACACGCTGCTGTTGTCCGCCTGAGATCTGGCCGGGAAACTTATTGGCGTGCTCTGCAATACGTACGCGTTCGAGGTAATGCATTGCCAACGCCTCCGCTTCCTGTTTCGGCATCTTTCGTACCCAAATCGGCGCAAGCGTACAGTTCTGCAGAACGGTCAGGTGGGGAAATAGATTAAAGTGCTGAAATACCATCCCCACTTCCTGGCGTACGCGTTCGATATTGCGAATATCTTCATTCAGCTCGATACCATCAACCATAATGCGTCCCTGCTGATGCTCTTCAAGATGGTTGATACAGCGAATGGTTGTCGATTTCCCTGAACCGGAAGGGCCGCAAAGAACGATTCGTTCGCCTTGCTTTACCTTGAGATTAATGTCTTTCAGGACATGAAACTGTCCATACCATTTATTCACGTTTTCCAGCGTAATCATCGCGTCGGCGGGTGTCATAGTAATTTGGCTCATAATTTCCTCAGTGCGGTGTACGCCCGGTGTTAAAGCGCTTTTCCAGGTGCTGGCTGTAGCGCGACATGCTAAAACAAAAGATCCAGTAGATCAGAGCAGCAAAGACATATCCCTCGGTGGACATGCCCAGCCAGGCAGGGTCAACGGTTGCCTGCTGCACGCTGCTAAAGAGATCGAACAATCCGATGATGATGACCAGGCTGGTATCTTTGAAGAGGGCAATGATCGTGTTGACCAGGCCCGGGATCACCAGCTTGAGTGCTTGTGGAAGGATGACCAACCCCTGCGTTTTCCAGTATCCGAGAGCAAGTGATTCCGCTGCTTCGTACTGGCCTTTAGGTAACGCCTGCAGGCCACCACGCACAACTTCAGCGACATAGGCAGACTGAAACAGAATCACCCCGACCAGGGCACGAATCAGTTTGTCGATCGTTGTACCTTCTGCCATAAACAGCGGCAGCATGACCGAAGACATAAACAATACGGTGATCAGTGGTACGCCACGCCAGAACTCAATAAAGATCACTGAGAGCACACGCACGACCGGCATTGTTGAACGACGCCCCAGAGCGAGTAAAATGCCCCACGGCAGAGCGCCAGCTATCCCCACAGAAGCGATAATCAACGTCAGCGTCAGACCGCCCCACTGGCGTGTTTCAACGCGTTCCAGCCCCAGGAAGCCGCCATACAACAACACCCAAACAATAATGGGATACGCTACAGCCCAGCCGGCAATATAGCGTCCGCGATGAGGTAGCTTTTTCCAGAACATTACGGCGATGGAAAGCAGACCGATAACCAGCGCCAGATTAATCCGCCAGCGCTGTTCATGAGGATACAATCCATACATGAACTGGCCAAAACGCTCGTGAATAAACACCCAGCATGCGCCTGCTTTCGTACAGTCGGCACGCGTGGAACCCACCCAGTTCGCCTGCAGGAATGCCCAGTTGAGTAGCGGCGGGATCAGTTCCCACATCAACCACAGGCAGACTATTGTCAGCAGGCTGTTGCTCCAGCTGAAGAACAGGTTCTTACGTGCCCAGATAATGAAACGTCCACCGGTTGTGCTGGCTGGACGCGAGGAGTGCGACAGTATCGCTTTCGACATCATAAATCCTTAGCGCTCGACCAGTGCAATACGGCGGTTATAAAGGTTCATCAGCAATGAAATCGCCAGACTGATGATCAGATAGACAGACATGGTGATGGCAATGGTTTCTATAGCTTGTCCGGTCTGGTTAAGCACGGTGCCGGCGAAGAGAGACACCATATCCGGGTAACCAATCGCGGCGGCCAGCGAGGAGTTTTTGACAATGTTGAGATACTGACTGGTCAGTGGCGGAATGATTACCCGCAGGGCCTGGGGAATAATGACCTGGCGCAGCGTCACGGTATTCGGTAAACCAAGTGAACGCGCCGCCTCGTGCTGTCCGTAAGGCACCGCCTGGATCCCGGAGCGAATGATTTCTGCAATAAATGCGGAGGTATAAATCGAGAGCGCCAGCGTGAGTGCTGCCAGTTCAGGAATTAACACCATCCCGCCCTGGAAATTGAACCCGCGCAGATGGGGGATATCCCAGTGCAAAGCCGCACCAAAAAGCCAGTGTGCGACTAACGGTAAGCCAACAATTAGCACAGCGCCAACGGGCCATGTTTTACGAAGCTGCCCTGTTTTAATCTGGTGCTTGCGGTTATAACGGAACAGCCCGACAGAAATGGCGATCGCAATAATAACTGCGACGATGAAGGCGTAAAGCCCTTCGGCGAACTGCGGAGAGGGAATGTATAGCCCACGATTACTCAGGAAAAACAGCTCAAACGCATCGACGGCCTGACGGGGGCCAGGAAGGTTACGCAGGACCGCGAAATACCAGAAAAAGATCTGCAGCAGCGGTGGGATGTTGCGGAACGTCTCAATATAAAAGGTTGAAAGCTTCCGCAGGAGCCAGTTTTCAGAAAGACGAGCCAGGCCAATAAAGAAACCCAATATCGAGGCGAAGACAATACAAAGCGCCGATACCAGCAGCGTATTCAGTAAACCGACCACAAACACGCGTCCGTACGTGTCACCTTCCTCATAATCAATAAGATGCTGAACAATACCAAACCCTGCACTGCGATCCAGGAACGCAAAACCGGAGGTAATACCGCGGTTATTCAGGTTGGTGATGGTGTTATGGATGAGATACACGGCGATGAGAACAACCGCAACAATAGCAATGATCTGGAATAGCCAGGCGCGGACCGCGGGATGAGAAAAGGATAGCGTTCCTTTTACGGCTGAGCGGCGATGGGACATAAAGAAACCTCAGTAACCATGACTCTGGACTGGGCACCGCCTGAGCAGTGCCCGTTACAGCTTTGACTTAACGTACTGGTGGCGCGTACTGAATGCCGCCGTTATTCCAGAGATTGTTCTGGCCGCGTTTGATCTTCAGCGGGCTTTCCGATCCCACGTTGCGCTCAAAGATCTCAGAATAGTTACCCACCTGCTTGATGATGTTGTAAGCCCACTTGTTATCCAGCTTCAGATCCTTGCCGAAATCACCCTCTTTACCGAGCAGGTGAGCCATATCCGGGTTGGATGGATTAGCGGCTTTCTCATCAACGTTTTTCGAGTTGATGCCCATCTCTTCCGCGTTCAGCATGGCAAACAGGGTCCAGCGAACAATGGAGAACCAGTCTTCATCACCACGACGAACAACAGGTCCGAGAGGTTCTTTGGAGATCACTTCTGGCAGCACAATCCATTCTGCCGGGTTGCTCAACTTAATACGTAAGGCATACAGCTGTGACTGGTCAGAGGCCAGCGTGTCGCAACGGCCGGATTCCAGTGCTTTGGCTGATTCATCCGAGCGATCAAACGTCACAGGGGTGTATTTCATCTTATTGGCTTTGAAATAATCCGCGACGTTCAGCTCCGTATCCGTACCCGCCTGGATACACACGGTGGCGCCATCCAGTTCTTTGGCACTTTTCAAGCCCGCTTTATTGTGGGTCAGGAATCCGATGCCGTCATAATAGGTCACGCCGGTAAATGACATCCCCATACCTGCATCACGAGAGGAGGTCCAGGTGGTATTACGCGAGAGCATGTCAACTTCACCAGATTGCAGCGCCGTAAAGCGTTCTTTCGCCGTCAGCGGGGTGTATTTTACTTTGCTGTCATCCCCAAAAACGGCAGCTGCGACGCCGCGGCAGACATCCACATCAATACCGGTAAATTTGCCGTTCGCATCGGCATATGAGAAGCCAGGCAGACCATCACTGATACCACATTGAACAAAACCTTTCTTTTTAACGGCATCCAGTGTCGTACCCGCATGGGCCTGGCCCGCTACGGCAAACAACATGCCTGCAGCGGTCAGGCTGGCTATCATCGTCTTTTTCATAATGCATCCTGTGTGGCGAAATTTATCGTTATAGAAGCGCTTTTTAAGCGCTAAACCTGTCTGTGGCTTTGGCCAACGTTTATAAAGCAAACGTAATGCCAGTTTTGCGTTCCACAAAATAAGTGATAACAGAACGCTTAATGCTGAGTGTAGACACGCTTAAATAAAACGAACGCCCCGAAACGGTGCGAAATTACAACCTGTGCCACAAATCGGAGCAAAAGTTTCAATGAGGATGAGATAAATCAAGAGATAGTTTCTGAAGTGAATATTGGCAGGGTATTCAATAAGATTAATGTGTGAAAATCATCACGATAAAATATGAAATAAACTTTTATATACTAAAAAGATGTGATAGCCAGTCGATGGGAATTAATTTCTTGAATAAAAACGGGGCTATTTTTTTACTTATTCGATAACAATGCACTTTTTAAACGCAAAAGCGCGGCCCGAGCCGCGCTTTCTTAATGGATGTTACTTCGTCAGGGCAACGATACCTAGCGTCAAACCCGCCACGGCAGCCGCTCCGCCGGCGATAGCACCCGCGGTTTCCCAGTTATCCTGGGTGGTGCCTTTCATACAGGTATTGGTATGAACCAGTCGACCCTGGTCATCGTAAACCGGTACACATGGAGAATCGTGCGCGCATCCAGCAAGTAGCGCAGCGAGAAGTGCAACGGAAATGAATCTTTTCATGATGTTACCTCAGTATTATTTCTCATTCGCTACAAAGCCAGGAGGGCTATTAACGAACTGGAGGCTATTTTACCACCGGGGTAACACCTCATTGCACGGGGAATAATCTCAAAGTATGTCGTTTGTAAAAATCGTGGAGAAAAGTCGGTTTCAGGATGAATTAATGGAGAAATTATGGAGACACAACAGGGCGTTTCTACTTAATGTAAATCGCCGCATTTTTAACACTGCAATTCAATAATGTCTAATTTATTGTTTATATTAAAAATAAAAAAGGCACCACAGGGTGCCTTTCATGGGGGCGTTACTCTTTATGGCGGGTAAACCGTCGCCGGACAACCACAAAGAAAACGGGAACGAAGAAAATCGCCAGCAGCGTCGCGGAAAGCATGCCTCCCATAACGCCCGTACCGACAGCATTTTGCGCACCACTCCCGGCTCCGGTACTGATTACCAGCGGCATGACGCCAAGGATAAAGGCCAGGGAGGTCATCAGGATCGGTCGAAGGCGCATCCTTGATGCTTCCAGGGTGGCTTCAATAATCCCTTTACCTTCTTTATCCATCAGGTCCTTAGCAAATTCGACAATCAGGATGGCGTTTTTCGCCGACAGGCCAATTGTCGTCAGCAGGCCGACCTGGAAATAGACGTCATTGTTCAATCCGCGCAGCGACGCGGTGAGCAGAGCACCGATAACACCCAGCGGCACAACCAGCATCACGGAGAATGGGATGGACCAGCTCTCATACAGGGCCGCCAGACACAGGAACACCACGATCAGTGAAATGGCATACAGTGCGGGCGCCTGGTTACCGGAAAGGCGTTCCTGATAAGACATGCCCGTCCAGTCATAGCCAATTCCTGCAGGCAGTTTTGCGGCCAGGCTTTCCATCAACACCATCGCTTCGCCGGTACTTTTACCCGGTGCGGATTCCCCGAGGATCTCCATTGAAGGCATCCCGTTGAAGCGTTCCAGGCGAGGTGAGCCATAAACCCAGTGAGAGTAGCTAAAGGCGGAGAAGGGAACCATCTCTCCGTTCGCGCTGCGCACGTAGAGGTTGTTAATGTCCCCCGGCAGCATGCGGAAACGGGCATCTGCCTGCACGTAAACTTTTTTCACGCGCCCGTGGTCGATAAAGTCGTTCACATAGGTGCCACCCAACGCCGTCGAGATAGTCTGGTTGACGTCGGAAAGGCTGACGCCCAATGCCTGCGCCTTTTCCTGATCGACATCCAGCTTGAACTGAGGCGTATCTTCCAGTCCGTTTGGACGCACGCGCACCAGCAGGTCTGGGTGCTCTTTTACCATCCCGAGCAGTTGATTACGTGCCTGCGTCAGCTGGGTATGTCCCAGGTTAGCCTGATCGATAAGTTCAAAGTCGAATCCCGTTGCGGTTCCAAGCTCAATAATCGCAGGCAGGTTGAACGGGAACACCAGGCCGTCTTTAATCTGACTGAACGCTTTTGTCGCGCGACCCACGATGGCTTCAACGCTATTTTTCTCGCCCGGGCGCTCCTCCCAGGGCTTCAGGCTGACAAAGGCAATACCGGAGTTCTGACCCTGTCCGCTAAAGCTAAAGCCGTTTACGGTGAAGACGGATTCAACGTTCGCCTTCTCTTTGCCCAGATAGTAGTCCTGAACCTGGTCGAGGACCGCCTGAGTACGCGTCTGGGTCGCCCCCGCCGGGAGTTGAACCATTGTCATAAAGACCCCCTGGTCCTCTTCGGGCAGGAAGGAGGTCGGTAAGCGCAGGAACAACACCGCCATGCCACCAACAATAATGACATACACCACCAGATAGCGACCGGTCTTACGCAAAATACCGCTCACGCTGTTGCTGTAGTGTTCCACACTCTTATCAAAGAGCGCATTGAACCAGCCAAAGAAGCCCCTTTTCTTCTCATGGTGGTCGCTGGAGACGGGCTTAAGCAACGTTGCGCAGAGTGCGGGGGTCAGGATCAGCGCGACCAGCACGGATAGCGCCATCGCGGAAACGATAGTTAACGAGAACTGGCGATAGATGGCCCCAGTCGAGCCACCAAAAAATGCCATCGGAACAAAGACCGCCGAGAGGACCATGGCGATCCCCACCAGCGCGCCCTGAATCTGCTCCATTGACTTCTGCGTGGCCTCTTTCGGCGGCAGTTTATCTTCCACCATCACGCGCTCAACGTTCTCGACGACCACGATGGCGTCATCAACCAGTAGCCCTATCGCCAGCACCATCCCAAACATCGTCAGGGTATTGATGGAGAAACCGAACGCAGCCAGCACGGCGAAGGTCCCCAGCAGAACAACCGGCACGGCGATCGTTGGGATCAGCGTTGCCCGCAGGTTTTGCAGGAACAGATACATGACCAGGAAGACCAGAATGATCGCCTCAAACAGGGTCTTCACCACTTCATGAATCGAGATTTTCACAAAAGGCGTGGTGTCGTAGGGGTAGACGACCTTCAGTCCCTGCGGGAAGAACTGTTGCAGTTGTGCCAGCTTGCTCTTGATGGCTGCCGCCGTATCCAGCGCGTTTGCACCAGTAGCGAGCTTAATCCCCAGACCGGTTGCCGCCTGCCCGTTGATTTTGGTCACCATATTGTAGTTTTCGCCACCCAACTCAATGCGAGCCACATCCTTCAGATGAACCATTGAGCCGTCCTGGTTCACTTTGAGCGTGACGCGACCAAACTCTTCCGGTGATTTCAGGCGAGTTTGCGCGATGATGGAGGCATTCAGCTGCTGTCCAGGGACTGATGGTGTTCCACCCAACTGGCCTGCCGCTATCTGGTCGTTCTGCGTTTTTAACTGATTGATAATATCCAGCGGCGTCAGTTGGTATTTGTTCATCGCGTTACTGTCGAGCCAGATGCGCATCGCATACTGGGCACCAAACAGCTGAACGTCGCCGACACCCGATGTTCGGCTGATGGCATCCTTGACGTTCGAAGCGACGTAGTCGGAGATATCATCCTGAGTAAGGCTTTTATTATCCGAAACAAAACCGGCGACCAAAAGGAAGCTGCTGCTGGACTTCTCAACGCCAATCCCTTGCTGCTGAACTTCTTGCGGCAGCAGCGGCATGGCCAGCTGCAGCTTGTTCTGCACCTGCACCTGGGCGATGTCCGGGTCTGTTCCCGACTCGAAGGTCAGGGTGATGGTGACATTACCCGCTGAATCGCTGGTGGAGGACATATACATCAGGTTATCGATACCGTTCATGTTCTGTTCGATAACCTGGGTCACGGTATCCTGTACCGTCTGGGCATCTGCGCCGGGGTAGGTTGCGGAAATCGCAACGGCTGGCGGGGCAATCGTTGGATACTGGGCAACGGGCAGTTTGAGAATAGCCAGCCCGCCTGCAATCATCAAAATGATGGCAAGTACCCAGGCGAAAACCGGCCGCTGTATAAAGAAATTAGCCATGTCGTCGTTCCTTAACTGGCGGGCGCTGTGGTGGTATCTGGGGTGGCGACGACGGTGGCACCTGGCCTGGCTTTTTGTAATCCGCTGACAATCACGCGGTCACCGTTTTTCAGCCCTTCCGTCACCAGCCAGCGATCACCAATGGCCTGAGGCGCAACGACGGTGCGTGGCTCAACCTGGTTTTTATCGTTAACCACCATGACGGTTGCATCACCTCGCGGCGTACGGGTCAGACCCTGCTGGGGAATCAGAATTGCATTCGGCTGTGTGCCTTCATCAATGCGGGCGCGAACGAACATCCCGGGTAACAGAAGGTGTTGAGGGTTAGGGAAAATGGCGCGCAAGGTAATCGAACCGGTGCTTTCATCCACCGTGACGTCTGAGAACTGCAAAGTACCTTTCAGCGGATAAGGCTGACCATTTTCCATCAGCAGTTCAACGCTGCTGGCCGTGTCGCCTTTTTGCAGGCTTGTCTGTTTCAGGCGCATAAATTCATTGCTGGACTGGGTGACGTCGACGTAAATCGGATCAAGCTGCTGGACTGTTGCCAGTGCAGAGGCCTGCCCGTTCGTGACGAGAGCACCTTCTGTCACGCTGGATTTGCCGATGCGCCCATCGACGGGAGACGTCACTTTGGTATAGGCAAGGTTAATACGTGCACTTTCGACGCCGGCTTTGGCGGCGATAACACTGGCATCGGCCTGTTGGGCTGTTGCCACGGCCTGGTCATACTCCTGCTTGCTGACATACTGGGTGCCTACCAGCGGGAGATAACGTTTTACTGTCAGATGCGCAATATTGGCCGCCGCCTGGGCCTTCGCCAGCTCACCTTTCGCGCTATCGTAAGCCGCCTGATAGGTCGCAGGATCAATCTGGTAAAGCGAATCTCCTGCTTTTACATCGCTACCTTCCGTGAAGTTACGACGCAGGATGATACCGCTAACCTGTGGACGAACCTCCGCCACGCGGAATGCATCCGTTCTGCCCGGGAGTTCAGTGGTGACCGCCAGCGGCGCGCTTTTCACGATATGCACGCTGACCTGAGGTGCCTGGGGATGTTGTTGTTGGTTTTCCTGGCCATCGCATCCAGAGAGCAGTACAGCGCAGACAATGAAACCGGATAAGGGCAAACGTCTGAAATGATTCGTCATTACTGTTCCTTTAAATACCCATTAACCGAGATTTGCCGTAGAACGGTCGTTGGGGCAGAGGGATAAAAAAATAAAATGTAGCTGCGTATAATAATGAGGATATTTAATGTTTTTTAATTTATAAGTGCGAATGACGAGGCGTGAAGGAAAAATCAGAATGGGGCCCGGAGAAGATATGAATATACTCCCCTCCAGGCTAACCAGAGAAAGAGGGTTTAATGCCTTAAAATATTCATATCATGAATTAAATATTGATTATGCATTTGTATTAATTATGAGTTAAGGGAATTGACTTTTTTTGTGCAAAATGAAAACGGGTTTTAGGGAATAATTCCAGCCATCTGAACCCGAGGTTACGTATAAACCCAGTGAGTAACGAGTAGCTGCCTATGGCGCGTAAAAAGAAAGAAGAGGCTCAACAGACCCGACAGCAGTTGATTGAGGCGGCTATCGGGCAGTTTGCGACGCGTGGCGTGGCCAGCACGACGCTGACGGATATCGCGGATGCCGCAAAGGTTACGCGCGGTGCCATCTACTGGCACTTTACCAGTAAAACAGAGATATTTAATGCGATCTGGGAACAGCAATTACCGCTGCGTGACATTATTTGCGACAGGCTTTCTCTTTCCGAAAATGATGACCCGTTGTTAATGCTTCGTGAGCAATTTATTACGGCGCTACAGTATATCGCGCATGAACCCCGGCAATGCGCGCTTTTACAAATTCTGTATCATAAATGTGAGTTTCATAGCGATATGATTTCAGAAGATGAAATCCGTAAACGCATTGGCTTTAATTATGATTCTTTACGTATTACGCTAGAAAAATGTATTTCTCAGAGAATCGTTGCGGCGCAGATGAATGTTGAACTGACCATGATTGTATTGCATGGCTTTTTTAGCGGAATCATTAAAAACTGGTTAATGAATACCGACAGTTTTAATCTCTATCAACAGGCACCCGCGCTGGTCGACAGTATTCTGGCGACACTCCCTGTCTTGCGCGTGTCGCCTCAGGATGACTACAGCTCAGCGCCAGGCAACATTTCACCTCGCGCACAAAGCGCCTCTATGGTCTGCGCGCTGGCTGGTTTGCCTAACAGATAACCCTGAAGGGTGTTACAACCCAGCTCTGTTAAAAAGGTTTGCTGGGCTTCGGTTTCCACACCTTCAGCCACGACTTTCAGGTTAAGTGTTTTTGCGAGAGCCACAATCGCCGAGACAATGGTGGCATCCTCGCTTTCCCCGCTTAACTCTTTTACAAATGCTCTGTCGATCTTCAGTTCACAGGCCGGTAAGCGCTTGAGATACAGCAGGCTTGAATACCCGGTTCCAAAGTCATCAATGGACGCTTTCACGCCTGCATTCGTCAATTCTGTCAGCACCCGTACGCTCTCATCCGGGTTGCTCATTGCCGTCGTTTCCGTAACTTCCAGGATCAGCATTTCCGGCGGTACCTGATGGCGCTCCAGGCAGTCGAGAACCGTTTTAACCAGTGATGGTTGTTCAAACTGCAATGTCGACAGGTTTACAGCCATTGACCAGTCTTGATGTCCCTGAAGATGCCATTCTCTCAGCTGGCGGCAGGCTTCATTGATCACCCAGTTACCAATAGGGATGATAAGCCCCGTCTTTTCCGCCAGTGGCAGGAAAAGATCCGGCGTCAGTAGTCCCTGCTTAGGATGTTGCCAGCGCAACAGTGCCTCAAACCCGAGGAGAGGTCCTGCGGGCGCGTGAAATTTTGGCTGATACAACAGGCGCAGCTCATTGCGTTCGATGGCCATCCACAGATCGTTCATTAACTGAAGATGGGTCTGCGCCAGGGTGTTCATGGAAGGCTGGAAAAAGTGATAACCGTTTCGGCCCATATGCTTGGTGTGGTACATCGCCGCGTCGGCGTTAAACATCAACTCGCGTTCGGTTTTGCCGTCGTGAGGATAAAAAGCGATACCAATGCTGAGGGTCACCATCAGTTCATAAGGGTCGAGGTTGAACGGGCTATCGATTGCGCGTACCAGCGAATTTGCCAGCGAGGCGGCATCGTCCGGGCCTTCGCCCTCAGCCAGCAGAACAAACTCATCACCGCCGATACGTGCAAGAGTGAACTGGCCCTTCAGAAGCAGTAGCAGACGCTGCGTAACGGCGACCAGCAGTTTGTCACCGACATCATGACCATAGGCGTCATTGATGGCTTTAAAGCCGTCGAGATCCATAAACATCAGCGCAAAATGGGTTCCTTCACGATCGGCTTTACTGATCGCCTGATCGAGTCGGTCTTCCAGCAGGATGCGGTTGGGCAGACGCGTTAGCGTATCCTGCAGCGCCAGTTGAGCAAGTTCCCGGTTCGCTTCTGCAAGCGATGAGGCCAGTAGGGCAGTACGTGCCTGAAGACGGGCATCCAGCATCGACACCAGCAGGGTGATCCCAAGAATAGAGAGCGCGACGACGCTGACCAGCATGGCGAGCCAGCTGCTGTTAATACCAACATGGTGCGTCATCGTCGACATTGGAAACTGCGCGGCTCTCATCCCGGCGTAGTGCATACCGGCAATGGCAATGCCCATTGTGATGGCGGCACCCAGACGCATCAGCACGACCTGAGCCGCTTCGTGACGCAGGCGGAAGGTCAGCCACAATGCAGCAAGCGAAGCGGCAAGGGCAATGACGACTGAAATGGCCACCCACAACGTGTCCCAGACGATACCGGGCCTCACTTCCAGCGCGGCCATACCGGTGTAATGCATGGCGATAATACCGCTTCCCATCACCAGCGCGCCGGGTAGCAGACGGCGCAAGCGCAGTTGTTCACAGCTGACGAGCCAGAGTGCAAACAGTGAAGAACCCACGGCAATGACCATGGATAAAATGGTCAGGCTGACGTTGTAACTCATGCTCATGGAGAGGTCCATCGCCAGCATGCCGATAAAGTGCATAGCCCACACGCCAATGCCCATCGCAATACCGCCGCCAGCCAACCAGACGCGGGCGGCGACGCCCTGACTTCCGGCGACGCGTGCCGCCATATTCAGTGCGGTATACGACGCGAGGATGGCCACAACGAAGGAAAGAACTACAAGGATAAGGTTGTATTGGCTAACCAGCATGGTCGGTTCTACTCGTGTCTGACGTTAAGCAGGAGAGGTTGAGAGGGGCGAGACATTATCACCGTAAGGTAACGGCTCAAAGGGTTTTAAATCCCCGTTTTTAGTGGGTAATTCGGGGGGCAGTGACGTCAGGGCGTTAATCGAGTTCTGAGCAGTTCACTAATTTGAGCGGGTTCACGGAGTTCATATTGCGGCACTTGTCGGTTTCAGTGCTCATCAGTTCAATCCACTGCATCAAAAGGGCATCGAAGAGGAAAACGGAGATTGCAAAGACAACCAGCCACCAGTATTTACGAATCATTGTGTCAGTCCGCGAGAAGAGAACCACTGAAGTGGTGGAAATATACACGAAAAGTTGCGGTTTAAAAGCGGGATACGCGAGGGTTTACAAAGTGTTGACGATAGCATTGGCAGGTAATAAAAAAGGCGCATCCCCATGCCGAGTAGCGCCTTTTTAAACAAGCATTTCGCTAATCGAAATTAGTTCATGCCGTACTGTCATATTAGCTGTTTTCATGCTTTTAGATGATTTTAATATTCATATAATAATCAATGCGTTGTATAAATTCATGCCTGTATATTGTTCCAGTGTTTTTCTTTGTTTATGCTATTATGCAAGCAATTCTGTATAAACATTTGTATAAACACTTTGGGCTGGGTGGTCTATGGCTGGCGAACTTAACAAACTGAGCGACAGGAAGTTAAAGGGATTACATGGTATCCCGGCCAGTAAGATTGAGTTCTATGCTGATGGTGCCGGGCTGAGCGCCAAGGTAACGAAAGCTGGTGGTATTAGCTGGGTGTTTACTTACCGACTTGACGGGCAGAAGCTGCATCGTCTGACTCTGGGACGATACCCGGATATGAGCCTCAAAGAAGCCCGTTCATCGCGTGATAAATGCCGCCAGTGGCTGGCCTCAGGTAAAGATCCAAAGCACCAGTTGGCGTTGACTACTCAGGAAACCCTTAAACCGGTCACTGTTAAGGAAGCTATAGAATACTGGATACGCGAATATGCAGAAGAGAACCGCGCGAATGTTGAACGGCACAAAGCGGAGCTGCGAAAACACATTTATCCTTATATAGGGAAAATGGCGCTCGCTGACTGTGAAACACGATACTGGCTTGACTGCTTTGACAGGATGAAAAAGAAAACTCCAGTCGCCGCAGGTTATGTGTTCCAGATGTGCAAACAAGCCCTGAAATTCTGCCGGGTTCGTCGCTATGCTGTGAGTACCGCGCTTGAAGATTTAACAATTCCAGATGTCGGTAAAAAACAGGCAAAAAAAGACCGGGTATTAAACGATAAAGAGGCTGGCGATTTATGGGCTGCCATTTCCTCTGGCACTTGCTTCATGCCTTACTACACCAGGCTACTGACAATCTTAATAGTGTTTGGGTGCCGAACGCAGGAGGCCAGGCTATCAGAGTGGAGTGAATGGGATATGGATGCCTGGGTCTGGACAGTTCCCAAAGAGCACAGCAAGGGTGGCGAGAAGATTGTAAGACCTGTGCCGGATGCCATGCGCAAATTCATTGAAATACTGCATGATGAAACGAAACGATCCGGCCTTTTGCTTGGATCGGTTAAAGGCAGTGAAGCGGTAAGTCAGTGGGGCCGCGGCGTTTATAAAAAGCTGGGGCATTCTGAACCATGGACACTGCACGATCTAAGACGAACTTTAGCAACGCATATGAATAATATGGGTATAGCACCACACGTTGTCGAACAGTTGCTGGGGCACTCAATGCCGGGAGTCATGGCGATTTATAACCGTAGTCTGTACTTGCCTGAGAAACTGGATGCGTTGAATAAATGGTATGACAGACTTGATATTTTATCAGGTGGATTCACTAACATTGTTTTGTTGAATAAGGCTGAATAATGACTAGTTTTCTAAAATTGGGTATTTTCGAGCGAGAAGCCAAAGCCCCGGAGCTAAATATTAAACAACTTGCACTACTTATGTGTGGGGTAGATCCGACAGTTAAAACTGCTGATATCCCTGAAGCGAAAGTTGAAGCTTACAATATATACTATCGACAACTGAGTAGATGGTTATCAGCATCTAAATTATTTCGAGGTGGAAACTCAACAGCCTATCCCGCAGACTATATGTTTGCTCTGGCATATCCTCTTATTGATGAAGATATTACACCACAACCCATAAAGGACAGATGCCTTGCGGCGGTGGCTATAATTGCTAATCAAAACAAAGGAAAAGAGCATCTTTATGCTATGGGAGGGGATGAGCTTTTACAGGTCGGAATTGCATTGAAAAGCAGCAAACGCGGCTTGCATCGTAAAGAAGATGAAAAGGAATATAATGATAAATTAATGGGGATGCTGGTCAAGCTTATAGCACATAAGATAGGCCATTCGTTTGGCACCTCTAAAAAACCAAGCATCTCGGCTATTTTAAACGAACTATATAAATTAGCTGATGAGGAAGGTATATCTAAAACTGGATTATCTAAATCAGCAATATATGAGAAAATTCGAAAGGCATTAAATTCGATTTATTATACGGAATGAATATTATTTTGCAGTGTTAGTAGGTATTATTTATATTTCATGTGAAAATACTAATTAATTATATTTGTTGGAGCTTTTGGCGATTCTATGATCGCCAAGGAGATTCAATTGTTATATTTGATGTGTATTACCGTTACATTCAACAGCATTCAACAGCATTCAACAGCATTCAACAGCATTCAACAGCATTCAACAGCATTCAACGACACGTAATGACACGTTATGACACGTAACGGCACCCGACAGCACCTAACAATACCTAGCTCCATCCACGGTCCCTACTAGGTCATTACTTGCTAACTTTTTCCATCTTTGTTCATGGTTATTCATCACTGTTCATCAGCGTTCATCATTGTTCATCTTTGTTATGAACAATCCAAGGTGAATCAAATCGTTAAAGAACGGTGATCTTCGGCGAGTTATTGAAATTCATGATTTTTTCTCTCGAGACAGCCGTTGAAATTACTGTGGAAACTGTTTTAAACAGGGGAGCGTTATCTTGATGGAATTTCTATCTTTCAATGGAATTGCGTGTTCTTTTAAAGGATTCCAGAATCAATGGAAATGCTGGTCGTTTATCCACTAATCTCTTCGCATAACATTGAAACAGTGGAGGCAGCATGCAAAATATAACCTTTACCCCGCCAAATCCTGAACAGCGCCGCACCCTTTTAGAAGAGTACGGCTTTAAGTTTGATCGCCGAATCCGTGAAGATGAATGCAGCGAGATCACCAGTCTTTCCCGTTCCAGCCGCTGGAAGATGGAGCAGCAGGGGCGCTTCCCTCCGCGCTGTCACTTTGGCCGCAATAGCTGTGCTTGGCTTCTTTCGGATGTGCTCTGGTGGGTTCGTAATCCGCCAGCAGTAGAGAACGTCAATAACCCATACAGCCGTAAATCTGCTTAATTAACCACAGGTAATCTGAGATGAAAAAGATTAATGCCCTCCACGGGCAGGGATTCGCTCACCCTGTAGCCAGCCAGCACGATATTTCAGCGAACCGTAAACAGGTTATTTCCGGTGACTGGTCGCCCATTAATCGCGGTGAATTTACGCTTGCCGATCTGGGGTTGCGCCACAACGGTAACGGGCTGGTGTGGCTGCGTTCCGGCGTGTCCGTGCATGAGGCAGACCATGATGTAGGGATAAGCGGCAAGGACAAGACCAAAAGAAGGGTTAATGGTCTTCCTTTTGAATTTGTCGGCCAGTGGCAGGAATACCCGACTAAACGCAGCTTTGCCGTTTCAGTATCTACGGAACTACGCCGCCAGTATTACCCGGACGATGCCACTTTTGGTAAGGCGATGCGTGAGGCGGGTTATATCCCCGTGCGCACCCGTAAATTGACCGGGAAGCTGGCAAGTTACTGGCTGTATAGAGTAACGGGTAACGATAAGGGGGTATGCACAGCAGAACCCACGCCCTGCAAGGCTTCCGCGCCAGTTGTCCAGACCATATCTAAGCCTCATCCGTGGTTTAAACGTGTGGCACTCGATGGTAAATGGCAGTACGTCTACGCAGATCACATCCGCTTTCTGACGAAAAAGCGTCATCGCGTCGATGGTGTTCGGGTTCAGGGGTATACCGCTGGCGGGCTGAAAGTGGAGGCTATTGTATGACAGGCAAAACAAAGGCGGCCATGCCGGGCCGCCAGTGCAATACCGCTTTACAGAAACATCGCCAGATTACCAGGCTTGCCGCTGGTGGTCAAACCTTGAGCCGACGAAATCCGTACGCACAAATTAACCGCGTACGTTTAACGTACGGAGATCGAGACAAAGGCGAACAGTATTCGGGTTCATGGCAAAACAACGTTAAACGTGGTTTAGAGGCTCCGACGAAAAACGTAGAGAGCTGCGAAGATAACCAACCCTCTTTAAGAGGGGAGCCTCTGCACAACTCATTAATAGTTGCGCAAAACAGACCCTTTTTAAGAGGGGCAGTTCACAGCATTACGGAAAGTAACCCTGTTCAGCTTTCAGATTCCGATCTGGCTTTCTTGCGCTGGCGGCGTTTGATCTCGCCTTTTACAGCCGTGACAATGAATTGCGCTTTTGTCTCTCCATCTTCGAGGTTGCTTTCTAAGTCCGCTACAACATCGTGTGGAAAGCGTGCATTAAGCTGCTGCGATTTGTTGTTGGTTGAACCCGTTGCCATTCCTGAATCTCCTTGTGCTAGGTGCGATTCAGTATACGCAAAAAAAATAATAGTAAAAGGCTTGAAGTGCGATTCACTTGCATGTAGTTTTAAAAACAAAGGTGCGATTCACCTTGTAAGCGCGAAGCCCGGCAGTGCGTCAACACTAACCGGGCCTCTAACCAAACCGTTAGTTGAGGTAACAGTTATGGCTGAATTACAGCATACCCAAACTCGCCCCAAATATCAGTATCGTTTTCTCGCACTGAGCGCCATCGGGCGCAACGTCATTCACATCACCGCTACCACTGAGCGCGAAGCCCGTGAGCAATCACCGGCTGGCTGCGTGATGGTATTCGCTGGCCGTCTGCCTGTGGAGGTGCGCCATGCGTGATCCAATCTGTCTGGAGCAGGCCGAATATAAATCAGCGCTGGCTTCATCACTTTACGAAACCATCCTGGAAAAAGCCTCTGGTGAATGTTCAGAAACGCTGCTGAATCTGATTTCTATTGCCTGTGATTTTAATCAGGAAATCCACCGGGAATTAGTCGCCGAGCTGCACATGGGAGAGACAAAATGAGACAGGTTCCTTTTGAAGTCCTGATGCACGCCGAAGACGCACTGGCATACAGCAATCAGGCTCTGGCTATGCTGGAAATCTGGATGGACTCCCTCGGCGAAGGTGATGAACACGAATCTAACTGTGTGGCCGCCATTTTCAGCTTGGTTCATGAGTCAAAAGATCGTCTGCAGAAAGCGCAGGAGGCTTACAGTGAAAAACGCGCCTAATGTGAAAACCCTCCCGCGCGACAAAATGGAGGAGGCCATCATCTTTGCTGGAACGGGAGCATGGAAAGCCGCTCAGGATTACCAGAAAGGGAAGGGCGAGCATGGAGACGATGTTCCGCCTGTGGTTCTGGATCACACCCAACTGGCGGAATTGCCCCACCTGCGCATTGTTGATAAAGGCCGTCGGTTTGCCCGTGTCTGTCAGGCCGGACTTATCGAGCAAAACCAAATCAGCATGATTGCAAATAAGCTGTGTGAGGCTGGCGTTACCAATGCTGAGTTTATCAACGAAAAAGGTGAGAAAGAGGACTGGACGCCATTAATGAAACGCCTGGAAGACGAGCCACTAATGGTGACTACGAGGGGTAGTGCTACGCCAGCGCTTAACCAGATGGGAGCCAGCCAGCGCGGGGAGGTTCTGCTTGCTCATTACGATGGCAATCTGGCGATCCGTGCTGATTCCGACACGGTTCATCATTACAACGGCGTGGTGTGGGTTCCGCTTTCGGATAAAGAGCTACAGCGGGAAATGGCGCAAATTTTTATTGATGCCGAAGTAGCCTATTCGCAGAACGCGATTAAATCCGCTGTCGATACAATGAAGCTGGGTCTGCCAGTGATGGGTAATACAGCCCGAAATCTTATTGGTTTCAGCAACGGGGTTTTTGATACCCGGTTAGGCCAATTTCGACCGCATGATAAAAAGGACTGGCTTATCGTTGCGAGCGAATTGCCATTCAGCGAACCAGCAGAAGGAGAGACTCTGGCAACCCATGCGCCGAACTTCTGGAAATGGCTCCGCCGCTCTGTGGCGGATAATGACCGAAAAGCAGACCGCGTACTGTCTGCGCTGTTTATGGTGCTGGCGAACCGGTACGACTGGCAGCTGTTTCTTGAGGTAACGGGGCCGGGCGGAAGTGGTAAAAGTGTTATGGCGGAGATCTGCACGATGCTGGCGGGCAAGGCCAACACCGTATCGGCGAGCATGGCGGCGCTGGAGAACCCAAGGGAAAGGGCACTGGTAGTGGGATATTCGCTGATTATCATGCCGGATATGACCCGGTACGCTGGCGACGGAGCAGGGATTAAAGCTATCACTGGCGGGGATAAGGTGGCTATCGACCCAAAACACAAAGCACCATATTCAACCCGTATTCCTGCTGTGGTGCTTGCCGTCAATAACAATGCCATGTCGTTCAGCGACAGAAGCGGGGGGATTTCCAGACGGCGGGTGATTTTCAACTTCTCCGAAGTGGTACCGGAAAACGAACGCGATCCTATGCTGGCCGAGAAGATTGAAGGTGAGCTGGCTGTAATCATTCGCCACCTGCTCACTCGCTTTTCCAGGCAGGACGAAGCCAAACAGCTTTTGCATGAGCAGCAGAAATCAGAAGAAGCGCTGGCCATCAAACGTGAAGGGGATTCACTGGTGGACTTTTGCGGCTACCTGATGGCTTCGGTGGTTTGTGATGGAATGCTGATTGGCAATGCCGAGATCGTGCCATTCAGCCCGCGCCGTTATCTGTATCACGCTTATCTGGCTTACATGCGGGCCAATGGTCTGAGCAAGCCGGTGTCGCTGATGAGGTTCGGTACGGATATGCCAGGCGCAATGGCTGAATACGGTAAGGAGTATCAGAAGCGCAAAACAAAACATGGCATAAGGTCAAACGTCACGCTTCACGACGACTCAGAAGACTGGATGCCTATGTGGAATGATACATCTCATAACAGCGGAGAAAATCAAAAGTAATGGGAAAAGTGTTCACCACTGTTCACCATGTGCAAAAATCATTAAATAACAATATGTTAATGGGTGAACACTTTTTTATGAAGTGTTCACCAAGTATTCACCTGTTCACCTTTAAAGATCTTTTCTTTTAAAAGGTGAAGGGTTAGGGTGAACACTAGTGAATGCTTAAAATAATAGTCTTCACCCTGTAACCGAATGAATTTAAATAGAAAAAATGCAAAGGTGAACAGGTGAACACTTAAACGCATATTTTTAAATTTTAAAGGAGGGGCTACATGCCAATCACTAATGAGGAACGCAGGGAACACCTGGAAAAGTTTGGTTTAACCAGTCTTGATACAATGCACACTGCCGATTACCGTAAAGCCCTTGAAGAGGAAGCGTTCTTTTGGGATGACCCACACGGTTTTGTGATGCACACTCTTTCCGGAGAACGACTCGTTACGAATACAGAACAGCTGGATGCCTTGCTGGAGCATCTAGAAGGATACCGGGCTCTATTGCCTGCCCCTCCAGAATGGATGAGTGAGAAATAGCAGCCTTAAGCATATGCAGTGTTGTTCTGTGCTTTGATGATTGATTTATGTTGTTCTTGAGTTATCTTAAGGGCTGGGATTTACAATTTAAATTCATGTTGAATTATTAGCATTCTATTGAAAGAAATTAAGGATCTTAGATGACTACACAAGAACCTACAACATACAAAAGAAGAACTGTTCATTATAAAAGGGCGGTGATTGGTGGTTCAAAGCAATATCTGCAATCTATTTTAGAGGAAGCCTTGGGTGAAGGCGGTGCTTATGAATTAGCATCTAGCAGAAAAGAGCAAATAGACCCTAATGATCCGTCTGCTGGATTTCACCTCATTAATAAAAGCCAGCATTACGAAAGTATTTTCTTCGGGCAGTTTTTACTCTTCGAACCTGGTAAAACCCAAGCAACTATAACGATGGAAGATAATGCCCAAGCTTATAAAATAGATCCTATAACAACCGCATCGCTTAAGAAGCGTAAAGGCGATAAAGGGACGGAAAAAGAGTTTGTAGAATCTATTCTTTATTTTGGGGTTTATAAGAATCATGTCTTAATTGTCCAGTCTGCCGCATTGAGAACAAAAGAGTTTGAGCAGCATGTAAATAACCTGTTTGCCAATAATACATTATCTACAACAGGCGTTACTTCCATAATTTTTAAGGACAAGCCTGCAAACTCTATAGTGAAAAAATTAGAGGAATCCCCGGTTAAGAGTGTGGTGTTAGGGCGTTCTCCTATAGAAAGTGAACAATTACAACTCAATCCCAAAAGAGATAAAGAAGCGGCAAAAAGAGAAATTCAGCGTCTCGAATCTAAAACAGTACAATTTAAGCCTGCTGGAATAGGAACTAAAATTCTTGATACAGTTCTGGGCGATGGTTGGGCTAGTAAATTAGATCTCGACGATTCACTGGATGAAGCGAATCTTAATGTTAAACTTGAGATAAGCTATAATCGAACTACCACAGGCAGCGGTCAGTTCGTACTGGATACTATCGCCAGCTCCTTGCGAGATCTTGATAATGATAGCGTTAGGGTAGAGCTTAAAAATGGTGGAATTATAACGGGTAAAGAACTGAAACTTTCTGATTCTCTAAATGTCCAAGTTCATGAAGGTTTGTTGTCAGAAGATGACTTATATCTTAAAATGTTTAAATGGTTGTCTGCAAACATACTTAATGGAGAAATAGACAATAGGGGGTAATATGAAGGTGTTAAGTACATTTATATTCACTATCCTGTCTTTTTTGATAGGAGCATTGTGTCTATTCGGCCTTATCCATCATTTCGGTGTGGATAAGTTGACTGCGCCTTCCCCAATCATTGCGGTTTTAGTCCTTCCTTTAGCTTACTGCTTGCAAGCGATTTATAAATTAAGCGATTTGAAAGAAAGCCAGCAATTAAATGGCGATGAAGCTAGGCGGCTTTTTTATATAGTTGATTTGAAACGTGGTAGGTTATTTACTTGTATAGTCTTTTATTTTCTTTCGGCTATCTTTGTTGGCATATCTATGATGATTGGCGACGGTGGGCAATTATTTAAAAAAATAACTCTAATAATATCAGGTGGGCTGCTTGGGGTTACAGTTTTTACAATCTTTATCATTTATTCATTGATGAACGAAGTTACAAATTTCAAAGCTAAATTGGTTCGTCGTGAACAGGATGAGAAACACCGCAAAATGTAACTTACAAAAGATTTGTAAATTATTTGTACTCATGTTTACCCGTGATTACCCCTGTCTCTGACGGGGGTTTTCTTTAAATTTTTCATGTATATCTTGAGAAGTGGCACTCAGACGTGAGCCGCCACTGGCTGTTAAATCAAGCTGTAGCGAGTACAGCCTGCGAGAGGCAGAAAAAGATTTAACGGCCTCCCCTCCAAGCGCTGGTTTCACGTCTTAACATTAATTGTTACGGAAACCACTCCATGAAGAAATTACTCGAATTACGCCAGCAAAAAGCCGCACTCAAAACTCAGATGCGTTCCATGCTGGACAAAGCCGACACCGAAAAGCGCAACCTGAACGAAGAAGAGGGCAAAAAGTTCGATGAACTCCGCGCCCAGGCTGATGCCCTCGAAGTTGAAATCACCCGTCTTGAAGCCGTCGCCGACGATCAGCGCAATCTGCCTGGTACTTCCGTTGAAGGTGAGCCAGTAAGCAACGACGAGCTGCGCCACTACATCATGACAGGTGATACCCGTTCTCTCTCCACACTGGTGCAGGCTGACGGCGGTTATACCGTTATCCCTGAGTTGGACAAAGAGATTATGCGCCAGTTGCAGGATGATAGCGTGATGCGCTCCATCGCAACGGTGAAGACCACTAAAACCAACGAATACCAGAAGCTGGTATCTGTGGGCGGTACTACCGTTAAGCGTGGTACCGAAGGCGAAGCGCGTACCGAAACCAGCACGCCGAAGATGGAGCGCGTTGATATCAAACTCAACCCGATCTACGCCTACCCGAAAACCACTCAGGAAATTCTCGACTTCTCTGAAGTGGATATTCTGGGCTGGTTGTCTTCTGAAATCGCCGATACCTTCACCGCTACCGAAGAAAGCGACTTTGTGAACGGCGACGGTGATAAAAAATCCAAAGGGTTCCTGTCTTACCCTCGCGCGGCCACTGCGGATAAAACCCGCCCGTTCGGTACGCTGGAGAAGATGGAAGCTGCTGACGTTTCCTCTGATGGCCTGATCGACCTGCTGTATAAGCTGAAAGCCAAATACCGCAAAAATGCCGTATGGGTAATGAACTCCAACACCGCCGCCAAACTGCAAAAGCTGAAAAACGACAACGGGGATTATATCTGGCGCGATCGTCTGGTTGCGGGTTCTCCCGATACGCTGCTGGGCCGTCCGGTTCAGTATCTCGAAACCATGCCAGATGCGGAAGCAGGTGAAGCGTTCCTTGCTGTGGGCGACTTCAAACGCGGCTATTTCATCGTGGATCACACCACTGGTGTGCGTACCCGTCCTGACAACATCACCGAACCGGGTTTCTACAAGGTGCATACCGATAAATACCTGGGCGGTGGTGTGGTGGACTCCAACGCCATCAAGGTGCTTGAGCTTTCAGGCTCCGGTTCCTGATTTGACGTTTAAGGGGCTGCGGCCCCTTTTTGCCCTCTGTGGAGTCCAGTAATGAAAACAATCGATTTTGAAATCCGTACCTCCGAAGTGAGCGCCAGCAACAAAAAGCTGGTGGGCTATGCCGTGCGCTGGAACAGTCTCTCTGAAATTATCTGGGACGAGTTCCGCGAGCAGTTTGCGCCGGGAGCGTTTAAAGACAGCCTGGCATCCGGTAGCGATGTGCGTGCGCTGTACGAGCATAACTATACCCAGCTGCTGGGCCGCACTAAATCCGGCACGCTGGTGCTGTCAGAAGATGATACCGGGCTGCGCTTCGAGCTGACCCCGCCGAATACCCAGCTTGGCAACGATGTGCTGGAGCTGGTGGAGCGCGGGGATATCTCCGGCATGAGCTTTGGTTTCCGGGCGCTGAAAGAGGCGTGGGATATTGCTCAGTCTCCATACCTGCGCACTGTTACCGCAGCCGAACTGCGGGAGATTACCGTTACCTCAATGCCTGCTTATCCTGAGTCTGGCGTGGAAATCGCGCACCGTTCGCTTTTCTCCCAACATCCTGAACTGCGCCGCGCTGGCGATAACCGTCGCCGCTGGGCTGAATTAGCGGGGCTCTGATATGTGGAATATCTGGCCGTTTGGCCGTAAGTCTGAACCCTCTGAGCAGCGCAGCATGACCATTGATGAATTTCTGGCGATGGCAGGGATTCCAAATACCGGATCAGGCGAGTATGTGTCTGCGGGTACTGCGGAATCTCTGCCGGCGGTCATGAACGCCGTATCAGTTATCAGTGAGGCGGTGGCAACAATGCCCTGCTACCTCTACCGCGTGCGTAATGATAACGGGCGTGAGGCGCGAGAATGGCTGAGCAATCATCCGGTGGATTTTCTGCTGAACGAGCAGCCGAACGACTGCCAGACACCTTATCAGTTTAAACGCACGATGATGCGCCATTGTCTGCTGAATGGTAACGCCTATGCGGTGATCCAGTGGGGCCACGACGGCCAGCCGCAATCCCTGCACCCGTATGCGCCGGGAGCGGTTGTTCCTGAGCGTATCGGCCAGCATAAATACAAATACACCATTACTGAACCATTTACCGGGGCTGTGCGCACCTACTTGCAAGAAGAGATCCTGCACCTGCGTTACTCGACCGATGATGGTTTTCTGGGGCGCTCGCCGATCACCACCTGCCGTGAGGCGCTGGGGTTAGGTCTGGCCCAACAGCGCCACGGTGCCAGCATTATGAAAGATGGCATGATGGCGGCTGGCGTGGTCACTACTGCTGAGTGGCTCGACAGCGTGAAGGGCAAACAGGCTCTGGACGCACTGGAGCGCTACAAAGGTGCCAGAAACGCCGGGAAAACGCCGATCCTTGAAGGTGGCATGGACTACAAGCAGCTTGGCATGAGTAATCAGGATGCCGAATGGCTGGCCTCCCGTCGCTTCACCATTGAAGACATTGCCCGCATGTTCAACGTGTCGCCCATCTTCTTGCAGGAATACAGCAATAGCACCTACAGCAACTTTAGCGAAGCGAGCCGCGCATTTCTCACCATGACCATGCGCCCGTGGCTGGCGAACTTCGAGCAACAAATCAAATCTGCGCTGCTGGTGGCCTCTCCGGTTCCGGGAACCCGCTATCAGGTGGAGTTTGACTCTGCTGACCTTCTCCGCGCTACGCCAACCGAACGTTACGCCACTTATGAGCGAGGCATTAAGAACGGGATCATGAACCCGAACGAAGCCCGTGAGCGTGAGGGGATGCCGCCGCGTGAAGGTGGTGACGAATTCAGCCAGGCATGGAAGCAGGAAGTGAAGATCAGCAAAGACGGCAAGGAAGGTGACGCATGAGAGCCGGGGGGCTGAGAAGCCGCGTCACTATTCGGGTATTCACTACCCACAGGGAGCCGTCCGGTCAGGTTGTTCAGGTCTGGGAAGACGGGGAAACCATATGGGCTGAGGTTAAGGGGATCAGTGGCCGAGAGTTAATGGCGTCAGGTGCCGAGGTTGCCGAAGCGACGATCCGCGTTTGGGTGCGTTTCCGCCGTGATATTACCGCAGCCAACCGTCTGAAAGTGCTTACTGGCCCGTTTGCTGGCAGCACTCTCAATATTATCGGGCCTCCTATTCCTGATTCGGAAGGTACCCGGCTGGAAATTCTCTGCAAGACAGGAACGGAAAAATGACAGCAGAAATCACCCTGGATGAAGCAAAGCTGCATTGCCGTATTGATGATGATTACGAAGATACGTTGATACAGGCGTACATCGATGCGGCGCTGGAGGTTTGCCAGAAGCATATCGGCAAGCGGTTTGATAACGGGCTGGAGTTTACGCCAGCTATCAAGATTGGCTGTCTGATGTACGTCTCTCAGCTGTACGAGTACCGCACGACAATTGGCGACACTGACACCAAAGAGATACCGATGGCTGTCTCTGCGTTGTGGTCTGTCTACCGTGATGTGGGGGTGTACTGATGCCGTGGCAACCACTACGCCGATGTAATGAGCCGGGATGTAATAAGCGGGTGAAATCCGGCAAGTGTGATGAGCATAAGCGGGATGCCCGCCGACAAAGCGACAGCCGAAGAGGTACACGAACAGAGCGCGGTTACTCCAACCGTTGGGGCGAATACCGTCGTCATTTTCTGAAAGCTAATCCGCTGTGTGTCCATTGTCTTAAGGCTGACGTCTATACATCGGCAACTATCGTCGATCACATCATCCCTATCGAGGGTGAGGCCGATGTGCTGTTCTGGCCCGCCAGTAATCACCAGTCGTTATGCGCTGCCTGTCATGGACGGAAGACAACCACAACAGACCCGGTGACGAAGCAGCAGCGTAAAGCCGGTAAGTTCCGCGAGCAGGAAGAAGCAGCGCGTCATCGCACCGACTGGATCTATGAGGCAAACAATGACTGAGCAGGAACAGCAGCGGCTGATTAGTGGGCTGATAAAGCAGCGTGAGTCATGGCAACCAGCCAGACAGAGAGCGCACACGAAGCCCGTAGTAAAGCGCATGAGCCAGCGTGACCGGGAGCTTATGGAATGCTTCCGCAATCACTGACAGGGCGCATGGACGGGGTGGGGGAGGTTTTCAGGACAAACCCCTCTCAGCGAGGAACCACCTGCCCCCTCAAATTTTTACGCACGGTGATTTTTTTGAAAATAAAACAGACAGGAAAACAGTAAGTTATGGCAAGACCACCCAAGCCGCCCGCCTACCTTGATGAAATCGCGGCGCAGCAGTGGAAAGCAAAGGCGAAGCAGCTGGCGGAGCGCGGTGATCTGACGCCTGCCGACTGGAACAACCTTGAGCTGTACTGCGTCAATTACTCGATGTACCGCAAAGCCGTGGAAGACCTTGCCACGCGGGGATTCAGCATAGTGAACAGCCAGGGCGGTGAGAGCCGTAACCCGGCACTGAGCGCAAAAGCGGATGCCGAAAAAATTCTCATAAAAATGTCGTCGCTGCTGGGCTTTGATCCGGTAAGCCGCCGCCGCAATCCGGTGGAAACGGAAGAGGAGGACGAGCTTGACCGTCTGGAATGATTACGCAAACGCCATTAAATCGGGTGAAATTCCGGCCTGTAAGCGAGTAAAACAGGCCGTCGAGAGGTACTTTTCAGACCTGAATGACCCCCGTTATGAGTTCGATACGGCGATCGTGGAGCGGTTTATTGCCTTCTCCCGGCTCTGTCCACACGTCAAAGGCCCGCTTAGGGGCCAGCCAATCGAGCTGGAGCCGTGGCAGCAGTTCGCCTTTGCTAACCTGCTGGGCTTTAAGGTCAGGGAGTCAGGCCGCCGCAAGTACAGCAGCGCCTTTATTGAGGTACCGCGTAAAAACGCTAAATCCACCGTGGCCGCCATGCTGGCTAACTGGTTTCTCGTAATGGAGAAGGGCCAGCAGGATATCTACACGGCGGCGGTGAGCCGGGATCAGGCCCGAATCGTATTCGACGATGCCCGCCAGATGTGCCTGCTGTCCAAACCGCTGAAAAAGCGCGTCAATATCCAGGCGCATAAGGTCATTTTCCCGAAGAGCAACAGCCTGTTAAAGCCGCTGGCGGCGAAAGCGGCCACCATTGAGGGGACTAATCCCAGCCTGGCGATTGTCGATGAGTACCACCTTCACCCGGATAACGGCGTTTATTCCGCGCTTGAGCTGGGTATGGGCGCACGTCCTGAGGCGATTTTGTTCGCCATCACGACCGCCGGGAGTAACGTTGTCTCTGCCTGTAAACAGCATTATGACTACTGCTGCCAGATTCTGGCCGGGGAAGAGAGCAACGATTCGCTGTTTGTCCTGATCTACGAACTGGACGACGAAAGTGAGGTTGAGCAGCCTGAAATGTGGATCAAGGCTAACCCTAACCTGTATGTGTCCGTTGACGCGGCGAAACTGGAGTCCACCATCCAGAAAGCGCGGGGCATACCGTCGCAGTGGGTGGAAATGCTGACCAAGCGTTTCAATATCTGGTGTCAGGGCTCCACGCCGTGGATGGGCGCCGGTGCATGGGATGCCTGTGCGCTCGACTATACCGAAGACGATCTGGCCGGAATGGAGTGTTATGCCGGGTTTGACCTGTCCTCTACCAGCGACATCACTAGCGTAAGCTATGCGTTCCCGTTCGACAGGGAGATCAGACTCCTTACCCGTCATTATCTGCCGGAAGCGCAGCTGCTTAACGTCGCCAACAAAAACCGCGCCATCTACCGCCAGTGGGTGAAAGCGGGATGGATACGCACCACGCCCGGCGACTGCATCGACTATGACCGCATCCGTGACGATATCCTGCGTGACGCTGAAACATTCAATATCCGGCTGGTGGGCTTTGATACGTGGAACGCCACGCACCTGCGCACTCAGCTACAGGGAGCGGGCCTCGATGTGGAGCCGTTCCCGCAAACCTATCTCAAGTTCAGTCCTGTGGCGAAATCCTTCGAGGTGTTCGTTAACCGTAAGGTGGTGCGCCATCGTGGCGATCCGGTTCTGGCCTGGGCGATTGGAAACGTGGTGATGGAGTCCGACGCTAACGCCAACATTAAGCCCAACAAAAAGAAATCCTCAAACAAGATAGACCCGGCGGTATCTGCGCTGATGGCGTTCGGCACCTTCCAGGCCGAGCATGAGGATTTTGCTTTCGATATGAGCGACAGTCACAAAGAGCGACTGGCTTTATTTAATGGGATTTGAGCATAAAGCGTAAAGGCAGAATTATCTTGAGGTTATCAGGAATATAAAATTGCTCTAGATCACTACATTGCTGTCGTGGAATAGGAAGAGTCTGTTTTGTTGTTTATAAATGTATTGCAGGGCTTTTCCTGTTCAAACTTCTGGTGAAATATGACTGATAAATGGGCTGATTACCTTATTTCTAAAGTCCGATATAACGATAAACACACTCACATTACCCATGTGTATGTGCATGTCGATAATGGCGATACTGTTGGAGAAGGGACATCAGAAACACGGCAGTGGGTAGTGAATAAAATCGATAGCGGCTATACCTTTTACACCATTTTCAAAGGTGATGACGGTAAGTGGAAGAAAGGTCAAAAAGTGGTTAAGGACCGTGTCAACGGTACTGATTACATTACTACTAGACCTAATGGTACATCCAAGGATAACTTAGAAAACCTTCCTGAGTACTAAACACTTTGGTTACTAAAGGCATAAAGCATCAGAATTGTTCTGGTGCTTTTTTGTTTGTTCAGCCAAAGCTGTATAAACATCTGTATAAACAATAATAAAAAAGGCGCATCCCCATTCCGAGTAGCGCCTTTTTATTCAATAATATAGCTGAACTGTATCAGTTCATGCCGTATTTTTTCAGTTTCTTACGCAGAGTACCACGGTTGATACCCATCATCAGCGCAGCGCGGGTCTGGTTACCGCGGGTGTATTGCATCACCATGTCCAACAGTGGCTGTTCAACTTCAGCCAGTACCAGCTCATACAGGTCATTAACATCCTGACCATTCAGTTGAGCAAAATAGTTCTTCAGTGCCTGTTTAACCGAGTCACGCAGGGGCTTTTGAGTTACCTGGTCCTGAGAGTTAACGGTAGAAACGGTCAGTACGTCAGAATTTACGCGTTGTTCGAACATAGTTCTGTCAGCTCTTTATTTCATTACGCAAGATTTTCGAAGTATGCCTCCAACGCCTCCAGCTGTTCGCTGGCATCCTCTATGGCGTTGAATGTGCGCCGAAACTGGTCATCTGGAGCGTGCTCCTGGAGATACCAGGAGACGTGTTTACGCGCAATTCGGTACCCTTTTGCCTGACCGTAATGGTCATGCAGTTCCCGAACATGCGAACAAAGCAAGCGCTTAACCTCTGCCAGAGGCAGTGGGGCAAGCAGCTCCCCAGTGTCCAGATAATGCTGGATTTCCCGGAAGATCCAGGGTCTTCCCTGAGCTGCACGTCCTATCATCAGAGCATCAGCTCCCGTATAGTCGAGCACAGCCCTGGCTTTAAGCGGGTCAGTTATGTCGCCATTCGCGATAATCGGAATGGAAACCTTCTGCTTAACTGCCCGAATGCTGTCGTATTCAGCTTCACCATTGAACAAACAGGCGCGAGTGCGTCCATGAATGGTCAGGGCCTGAATGCCACAGTCTTCGGCCAGTTGGGCAATCTCTACACAGTTACGGTGTTCCGGCGACCAACCCGTGCGAATCTTCAACGTAACAGGAACGTCCACCGCGCTGACAACCGCCGTCAGGATAGACTTCACCTGATCGGGGTATTGCAGAAGGGCTGAACCTGCAAGCTTGCGATTCACTTTCTTGGCCGGGCAACCCATATTTATATCAATAATCTGGGCGCCACTTTCCACGTTAATACGCGCGGCATCTGCCATCTCTTCAGGCACGCTTCCGGCGATTTGCACGGTGCGGATACCTGGCTCATCAATGTGCACCATCCGAAGGCGGGATTTATCGCTTTCCCAGACCTGCGGGTTAGACGACATCATCTCGGATACGGTTAAACCGGCTCCCATCTCATAGCACAGCGTCCTGAACGGCCGGTCGGTAATACCTGCCATTGGGGCTGCGATCAGGCGATTTCTAAGCTGGTGGTGTCCGATGCGCATGAGTTAAGAAATGACCATACTGTGACTGCAAGGCGGCGTATATTACGCATTTTTTGCACGAGATGAAAGGCCAAACTTTGAACAATCCACTGTTGTAGATCAAGGAATCGCCGCTCAATTATTCCGTTAAAAATTATTCATCATTTAAATCATTGGGTTATAATTAAATGATTGTTTTATGAGCGCTTACAATTTCCCGTAACTTCTCATCATTTCTCATTAAACGCGACAGTTGAGCGGGATAATCTGCTGTTTTTCGCAGCAGATTTCCTCACTTCTTTGCGATCTCTGTCGCATTTTAGAACATGATCTCAGGGCAAAAAATGCAGATTATTCGACCACAAGACGGCCATGCAGGGCCTGTACCGGGCGATTGTTATCGTGATGCATTGTATGGGTGAATTTCTCCAACTGCTCAGCTGAGAGCGTGAGAGGGTGCTTAAGCACAATCCAGGTGACGCCTTCTGAACAAGGTGGGGTGGTCAGTGAACCGCTGAAGCGCCAGTAAGTTTTGTTGACCGGGAGCAGCTTGTTCAGGTCGAGTTCCTGATTGATGGAGGCGTTCTGTTCGGCCTGCTGAGGCATCACGCTCCACAGTTTATCAAGTTCCGGGTTCGCTGCGCCTTTATTGAACATGACGGCCACCACGGTCAGCTCACCCGCGCTATTTTTATGCACCAGATGCATTTCCATTGCGTACTTCTTGCCATGCACGGTGTTCTCGCTCGGCGCGTGAAAATGGAACTGCTGCAGCGTCCAGGCCTGGTTATCCAGCGTAATAGTGTCGCGGGTATCCGCCTTCTCACTGGCCTGAATGGTATGGCCATTGTTCGTCAGCGTCATGGGGCCATCAATGTAGTGTGTTTTCAGCGGAGAGAGATGGGCGCTAATGGTCGAATCAATATTAATCGGAGACTGATACATCCCATTTTGACAGGTTTTGTAGGCCTCATCCAGCTCACCCCAGTGTTCCGGTGAACCTTCCCCTTCGTAGCTCCAGTGTGATGCGAAAGCTGAAGCCGAGATCATACTCAGCGCAATCAGCGCTGCCTTGCCAGTAATGTGATTCATAATATTCTTCCGGTGAATTGTTGTAATTCAAATCATTATGATTTGTGTGGTTATTTTACCGGAGAAATGCGCGGGGAGAGAGGACTATCAGTGGAGGAGAGGCGTGGTCAGATGACCACGCCAAATGCTTATTTTTTACGACCGGTGATCCTGCACCACTCCTCTTTCTCTACCACCGGGTCGAGGGCGAAGAGATCCGCATAGGCTTCACACACGCTGTCGGCCTGGCTTGCCAGGATACCTGAAAGCCCCAGCAGACCGCCCTCAACGGGCAGTACGCTGATTAACGGTGCCAGTTCACGTAACGGGCCTGCCAGGATGTTGGCGACCACCACGTCGGCTTTCATGGCCGCTGGCTGCGCATCCGGCAAATACAGCTCCAGACGATCGGAGACGCCGTTACGCTCGGCGTTATCGCGGCTGGCCTGAATTGCCTGCGGATCGATATCGATCCCAATCGCTTTTGCCGCACCCAGTTTCAGCGCCGCGATAGCGAGGATCCCGGAGCCGCAGCCGAAGTCGATCACGGTTTTTCCTGCCAGATCCAGACCGTCCAGCCACTGCAGGCACAGGGAGGTGGTCGGGTGGGTGCCGGTACCAAATGCCAGGCCCGGGTCGAGCATCACGTTGACGGCGTTTTCATCTGGCACTTCGCGCCAGCTTGGGCAGATCCACAGACGCTTGCCAAACTGCATCGGGTGGAAGTTATCCATCCACTCCCGTTCCCAGTCTTTATCTTCCAGCTGTTCGATTTTGTGCACGAAACCTGCACCTAACAGTGGATGGTTTTCCAGAATCGCGACGACCTCTTTCATGTCGGTCTCGGCATCGAAAAGTCCAATGACGTCGGTATCACCCCACAGGCGCGTTTCGCCCGGCAGCGGCTCGAAGACCGGCGTGTCATGCGTGTCCTGGAAGGTGATGGAGACCGAGCCGGCCTCCATCAGCGCATCGCTCAGTTCCTCGGCGTTCGCGCCGGTTGTGTTCAGTTTTAATTGGATCCACGGCATGGCAAAACTCTTTATTTATCAGTAGAAATCATAGCGGACTGTGGGACGGGCTGACCGAAACGGTTCCCCACCACAAACGCCAGTAAACTTAGCAGTAACGAAGGCACAATAGGATGGAAGCCCAGGTACTGAATCTTAAACGTTGCGAGTACGGCATACAGCACACCGCCAACAATCATCGCGCCCAGCGCGCCTGCAGCATTGGCACGTTCCCAGTAGAGACCCAACACCAGCGGCCAGAGGAAAACGGCTTCAAGGCCGCCGAACGCCAGCAGGTTCAGCCAGATGATCATCTCCGGCGGGCGCCATGCGGCTAACAGCAGCAATGCCCCTAACACCAGAGTAATAATGGCTGACATACGCTTCAGGCGACGTTCATTTTCTACCTGCTCAGGACGCAGGTTGAGATAGAGATCTTTAATGATCGTCGCGGAGCTTTGCAGTAGCTGGGCGTTGATAGTGGACATAATAGCGGCCATTGGCGCAGCAAGGAAAATCCCGGCGGCAAATGGCGGCAGCACTTTAACCATCAGTGTCGGGATCACCAGATCCGGCACGGTAAGGTCAGGGATGACTGCACGTCCTAATGCACCCGCCAGATGCATGCCGAACATCAGGATCGCGACGACAATCGTCCCGATAATAATGCCTTTGTGAACGGCTTTGCTGTCTTTATAGGAGATACAGCGCACGGCGGTATGGGGCAGACCAATCACCCCAAAGCAGACTAACACCCAGAACGACGTCATAAATGCCGGAGAAAGAATATCATCCGCGCCTTGCGGCGAGACCAGTTTCGGATCAATAGCTTCCAGGGTTTCCACCGCATGCGTAAGTCCACCCGCAGCATGAACGATGCCCACCAGCAGAACGATCGTGCCAATCAGCATGACCATTCCCTGCAGCGTATCGTTCAGCACGCTGGCGCGGAATCCGCCAAACGCAGTATACAGCGCAATGCTTACCCCGAAGATAATCAACCCTGTCTCGTAGGGGATCCCGGCTGCCGTTTCCAGCAGACGAGCTCCACCGATAAACTGCACCGTCATCGCACCAATAAAGGCGACCAGCAGGCTCAGGCTTGCCAGCCATACCAGCAAGCGACTCTGGTAGCGTGCAAACAGCATATCGTTGAGCGTCACGGCATTATAGCGCCGGGCCAGAATGGCAAACTTTTTACCCAGAATACCCAGAGAAAGCCAGACGGCAGGCAGTTGGATCATGGCCAGCAGTACCCAGCCTAACCCGTACTTATACGCGGCACCGGGACCGCCGATAAATGAACTGGCGCTGATGTAGGTGGCCGTCAGCGTCATGGCCAGCACGACGCCGCCCATCGAACGGCTACCGAGGAAATACTCATTCAGAAAGGCGCCGGTCGCCCTTTTACGCATGGCATAAATGGACAAGCCAAATACGACCAGCAGGTATGCGACAAGCGGCAGAATGACTTCAAGCTGCATCATCGTCCTCCAGCGGAATATCCCGGTAGATAAATTTAACCATCGCCCAGCACAGCAGGATAAATACCAGCGGTACCAGCAGGCACGCCATTTCAAACCAGTGAGGCAGGCCGGTAATACCGATGTCTGAATTAGGTAAGTAAGCGGTTACCAACCATGCGGCAAGATAGAGAAGGGTCAGCCACAGCGCCCAGCGCGCTTCTTTATGGGCCTGAACAAAACGAGCGTCCATCCACTCTCCTGGATAATTCATAGTGAGAGGCGGATTGTACGCATTGCAGGGGGGATACCAAATCATTTTCTGCTGCGCCAGAAACTGGCGCAGCAATAAAGTACTTACTTCACAATGGAGAGATCGACATTCACGTTTGCCGTCCAGTCCGTTTTGTGCCAGTCACGCGCAATCAGATGAAGGACACCGGTGTAGCTGCCCTGAGGCAGAAGCGGGTTATCTTCTGCTTTATAAGTGACTCTTAAATGTGCACTTGTTCCTACGGAGCAGTTAACCGCGGTATTAACGGAATGAATATTGCAATCGCCATGGCTGTTCTGGCCACGCAGTTTCACAATGAAGGTTCTGTTACGATTATCGACAACCTGCGCATACAGTGGTGTTTCAACATCCTCAACCCAGACCAGAGAGGTAGGACCTGCTTCAGGTGTGTTGGTTACAAAAGCAATATTGAAATTTTTATCTTCAGCCGGTACTTCAATATTAGCTGGGGAAGAGCCATTCAGGCTACCGGTAAAGGTTTTCTCCACTTTATTCGGCTGAGGTAAATTCAGCGCATTAATCGCTGCAACCGCCTCTGCGGAAAGGGGAATATTCCACTGCTGGAAATACTGATTCAGATTTAAGCCGGCGATTTTACTGGCATTAAGTGTAAACCAGTCGATTTTTTTCTGGCTGCTATTAACCAGGGTTGGGTCATTCTGGTTAACTTCACGGTACGCTTTCCCCAGGGCCGGGTAAAGCTGTGGCCAGCTCGTCATCAGTTCACCAAAGAAAGACGCCCGGCGGAACACATTTTGTTCTTTAGCAAAATTCCAGGTGTGCCCGGATTTCAGCAGAGTGCCGATAGCTTGTTGATCCCAACCGAATCCGTTAAAGCCTTCATTACTGTGACAGTTCTTGATATCGGTATCGCCGAGCGTGGTGTAACATGCAGCTAAAGAATAAAGGTTGACGGTAACTTCTCCCTGGTCACTCCAGGACCATCCCATCTGGAACTGATGACCGTATTCGTGCCAGTCGAGCCAGCTCGGCGTCTCAGGGATTGAGCTGTCACCACCCACGCCAATCAGCCCTTGCCCGCTATTTGCCCAGCAGCAGCTCTGATAAGAGACGAAGAGCAAACCACGGCTAGGCTGGTGCAACCAGCTCGAGCCATCCAGCCCATCGACTTTGTCATAAGTAATGGTTCGCAGCAGGGACTGGCGGAGAGTCTGCTCTATATTTTTAGTTGCTGAGTTTTGCGCAATTGCCTGACTTGCAACGAAGCGTGTCCTGCCATCAAACATAAAGTGGTAGCCTGATGGCGTTGTGGCCTGTGCCTGCTGGCGCCACTCGGCTCTGTCATTCATACCAAAGATAAAGAGGGGGTGATACGTACCGCCGTTAACAATATCAACGGAGACGAATGTATCAATATTCTCCATTTTTTTGGTTTTATCCTGACACCCAACGATAAGCAGCGCGTTCTGAGAGAAGGTGTAGGTTGTGTCACCGTTTGCATTCAGAAGAAGCTCATTAGCAGGACCGACAATACCTTCGTAGTTAGGATCAACGGCAGCATAACAGGAAACATTTTGCGGAACATCACCGAGACGGAGGGTGACGTTTTCACCCTTGACGCCCCATGTATGCGTTAAGAAGTAATTATTACGTCCCCCGTTGGTGGTTCTGTTCGTGCCATTGCCATGAACTTCGGTGACAGGAATTTGATAGCGACCTTGTTCAGCCTCACCGTAAACTTTTAAAGTACGGTTGAGCCAGAACAGGGGGTTATTGACATTTTGTACATCATAGGTTGATGCATAAGCTGGATTGATTAAATTATTGTAGTCAATACCTAATTCATCGAGTGCTTCAGTAAATCCCGGATTATTTTTCCACTCGTCCCACATCGTTTGGTTAGTAGGGACCGTCTCCGCCGCATAACAAGCGGAAGAAACAGACGCACAGAGTAGTGCTGCGATGGAAAAAGTTTTCTTTATTCCATGTTGAAATATATTCATAGTTAAAATGTCCGTAATTAAACATGAGGTGAAGCTTGTTTAATTACAACATTTAGTAACGGATTATTAAATGTAGAACTAATTAATATTCATTGTAGTGAATCTGATAAATAAGCAAGTTAGGCCGAATCATTTTCTGCTGCGCCAGAAACTGGCGCAGCAATAAAGCACTTACTTCACAATGGAGAGATCGACATTCACGTTTGCCGTCCAGTCCGTGTTGTGCCAGTCATTCGCGATCAGGTGAAGGACACCGGTATAGCTGCCCTGAGGCAGAAGCGGGTTATCTTCTGCTTTATAAGCGACTCTTAAATATGCACTTGTTCCTGAGTTGCAGTTAACCACGCTGTTAACGGAATGGAGGCTGCAACCACCATGGCTGGTTTGCCCACGCAGTTTCACGATGAAACTTCTGTTACGGCTATCGACAACCTGTGCATACAGTGGTGTTTCATTATTCTCTACCCAGACCAGAGACGTTGGGCCAGCCTTAGGCGTGTTGGTCACAAAAGCAACATTCACGGTGTTATCTTCAGTCGGAACTTCAATCGTTATCGGGGAAGAGCCGTTGAGGCTACCGGTAAAGGTTTTCTCCACTTTTTTAGGCTGAGGTAAGTTCAGCGCATTAATCGCTGCAACCGCCTCTGGGGAAAGGGGAATATTCCACTGCTGGAAATACTGGTTCAGATTAACGCCGGCGATTTTACTGGCATTAAGTGTGAACCAGTCGATTTTTTTCTGGTTGCTATTAACCAGGATTGGGTCATTCTGGTTAACTTCACGGTACGCTTTCCCCAGGGCCGGGTAAAGCTGCGGCCAGCTTGTCATCAGTTCACCAAAGAAAGTCGCCCGGCGGAATTGGTTTTCTGTATTGAAATCCCATGTGTGGCCTGATTTCAGCAGTGTTCCGACAGCTTGTTGATCCCAGCTGAAGCCGCTAAGGCCAGAATTACTATGACATTTTTTGATATCTACATCACCGAGCGTGGTATAACACGCCGCGAGGGAATACAGATTAACGGTTATTTCAGTCAGCGAATCCCAGGACCAGGCCATCTGGAAATGGTGACCGTACTCGTGCCAGTCGAGCCAGCTCGGCGTCTCAGGGATTGAGCTGTCACCGCCTATGCCTGTCAGCCCCTGTCCGCCATTTGCCCAACAGCAGGCCTGATAAGTAGCGAAGAGTAAACCACGGCTAGGCTGGTGCAGCCAGCTGGAACCATCCAGACCATCGAGTTTGTCATAAGTGATAGTACGCAGTAGCGACTGGCGGAGAGTCTGCAGTATATTTTTATCCGCTGAGTTTTTCGAGACTGTCTGACTCGCAACAAAGCGTGTCCTGCCATCAAACATAAAGTGGTAGCTTGATGATGTTGTGGCCTGTGCCTGCTGGTGCCACTCGGCCCTGTCATTTATACCAAAGATAAAGAGGGGGTGATATGTGCCGCCGTTAACAATATCAACGGAGACAAATTTATCCACATTCTCCATTTTTTGGGTTTGATCCTGGCAGCCGACGACAAGCAGCGCATCCTGAGAAAACGTGTAGGTTGTCTCACCATTTGCATTAAGAACAAGATCTTTAATAGGGCTACCTATACCCTCGTAGTTTGGATCAATGGCGGCATAGCAGGAAACATTTTGCGGAACATTACCAAGACGGAGGGTGACGCTTTCGTTCTTGACGCCCCACGTATGCGTTAAGAAGAAACTATTACGTCCATGGCTGGTGGTTCTGGCTCGACCATCAGCATGAACTTCGCTGACAGGAATTTGATAGCGTCCTTGTTCGCTTTCACCGTATATTTTCAGGGTACGGTTGAGCCAGAACAGGGGGTTATTTACATTTTGTGCATCATAGGTTGATGCATAAGCTGGATTGATTAAATTATTGTAGTCAATACCTAATTCATCGAGTGCTTCAGTAAATCCAGGATTATTTTTCCACTGGTCCCACATAGTTTGGTTAGTAGAGACCGTCTCCGCCGCATAACAAGCGGAAGAAACAGACGCACAGAGTAGTGCTGCGATGGAAAAAGTTCTCTTTATTCCATGTTGAAATATATTCATAGTAAAAATGTCCGTAATTAAACATGAGGTGAAACTCCTTTAATTACAACATTTAGTAACGGATTATTAAATGTAGAACTAATTAATCTTCATTATAGTGAATCTGATAAATAAGCAGGTTAGGCCAAATCATTGTCTGCTGCGCCAGAAACTGGCGCAGCAATAAAGCACTTACTTCACAATGGAAAGATCGACATTCACGTTTGCCGTCCAGTCCGTGTTGTGCCAGTCACGCGCAATCAGATGAAGAACACCCGTATAGCTGCCCTGAGGCAGATGCGGGTTATCTTCTGCTTTATAAGCGACTCTTAAATATGCGCTTGTTCCTGAGTTGCAGTTAACCGCGGTGTTAACGGAATGAATATTGCAGCCGCCATGGCTGTTCTGGCCACGCAGTTTCACGATGAAGCTTCTGTTACGACTATCGACAACCTGCGCATACAGTGGCGTTTCACCATCCTCAACCCAGACCAGAGAGGTAGGGCCAGCCTTAGGTGTGTTGGTCACAAAAGCAATATTCACAGTGTTATCTTCAGCCGGAACTTCAATGGTAATCGGGGAAGAGCCGTTCAGGCTACTGGTAAAGGTTTTTGTCACTTTGTTCGGCTGAGGTAATTTCAGGGCAGCAATTTGTGAGTCAGCATCAGCGGAATAGCCTAAACCCCAACGTGTAAAGAATTCACGTAAATCATGCCCCGCTGCTTTGCTGGCATTGACCACAAAGAAATCAATTTTTTGTTGATTGGTTGCAACCAGAGATTTGCCTTTACCCTCGTTATAGGTTTCGCGGTAGGTTTTGCCAATATAAGCGAAGAGATCGGGCCACGATGTTTTCAGCTGGGTAAACATCATTAATTTACGGAAGACGTCATTGTCAGTATCAAACTGATGTGTTTCGCCAGCGTTCAGGAAAGAACCGACAGCCTGCTGATCCCAGGAGAAATTATTGTAATACAGATTTTCGTGACAGGATTTATCCGTGACTTCTCCGCGTAACACACGGCAGGCTGAAACGGACATAATATTATTTGTCACTTCCGTTAACCCGTCCCATGCCCAGGTCATCTGATTTTGGTGGCCATATTCATGCCAATGGCCCCAGCTGGTTTCGGTTGGTAAGCTGTTGCCAAAGCCGATCCCAATACGTCCGGCGCCTCCCTGAGACCAGCAGCAGCTGTTAAAAATACCGAAATTCAAACCGCGCAGAGGCTGATGTAAATACGATGACCCATCAAGCCCGTTAACCCTATCATAGTCCATGACGTAGCTTAATTGTTCGCGCAGCATTTGCAGCACGTTGGTATTCTGCGATGCTTTGGCGGTGGAATTATTCACAACATATCGAGAGCGCCCGTCAAAGAGCAGCGTTTGCCCAGTCGGTGTACTCTGCTGGCTCAGGGCCTTCCACTCTTCTTTTGTGTTAAGACCAAAGACAAATAACGGGTGTTTTTTCGCGGTCGTCGATGTGACATCCACACGAACGAGTGTGTTCATATGGCTATAGGTACCACTTTTATCCCAGCAGGCCAGCAGCATTAATCCATTTTCACTCATGGTATATTGCGTTGAGTGATTGGCATTTAACTGCACCTGATATTTAGTTGTGATTGTACCGCTGTATTGATTTTCCAGTCCTGCGTAGCAGACCACATCATCGGGTTGGGAAGAGGTGGTCAATGTGAACGTATCACCCTGTTCACCATAATAATAGGTATTAAAATAGGGATTGCGACCTGTGAAGCCTGTTCTGGCACGAGCTTCATCATGATCTTCAATGGCTGGAATATAATAAATGTCTTTGTCAGCATCACCATAAATTTGCATGGTGCGCTTTTGCCAGTAGAGAACATCAGTCGGGTCGGCTGAACGGGTGAGGGTTTTTTGTGGATCTTCAGATAACAGTTGATAACTCATACCGAGTTCATCCAGAGCTTCATTGAAGGCCTGGTTATCCTGCCATCTTTCCCACCAGTTGGCCGTGGTTTCAGCGTATAAAGGCAAAGACGTTACCGATGCACATAACAGCGCAGCAGCAACACATTTTTTCTGTATGCCACTCTTCAGTATATTCATAAAAGATATGTCCGTTATCGAGAAAATATTAAGAAAAACGGACTCATTACATCACGCTGTAATATCGTTAAGAACCGAGGAATAATGAAAAGTAAATGTAGAAAAAATGATGATATTGAATATTTCTAGGTTGGACTGGATATATAGTGGCGGTGAATGGTTTGAGGGGGAACAAGGACGCAAAAATAAACACGCCTGATAAACAGGCGTGTTTTTAGATTACTTCTCGTTGAGGCCGAGTTTCTTCTCAAGATAGTGGATGTTAGTCCCACCATTCTGGAAGTGCTCGTCGCTCATAATGCGCATCTGGAGATCAACGTTGGTTTTAATACCGTCGATGATCAACTCCTGCAGGGCGTTCTTCATGCGGGCAATCGCCACGTCACGGTTTTCGCCGTAGCAGATGAGCTTGCCGATCATTGAGTCATAGTACGGCGGTACGGTGTAACCGGCGTAGATATGAGACTCCCAACGCACACCAAAGCCACCCGGCGCGTGGAAACGCGTGATTTTACCCGGGCTTGGCAGGAAGGTGTTCGGGTCTTCGGCGTTGATACGGCATTCAACCGCATGGCCTTTCACCACGACTTCTTCCTGCTTGATGGACAACGGCTGACCCGCAGCGATACGCAGCTGTTCTTTGATCAGGTCAACGCCGGTGATCATTTCGGTAACCGGGTGTTCAACCTGAATACGGGTGTTCATCTCAATGAAGTAGAACTCGCCGTTTTCGAACAGGAACTCAAAAGTACCCGCCCCGCGATAGCCAATATCGACACATGCCTTGGCGCAACGCTCACCGATGTAGCGACGCAGTTCCGGGGTAATGCCCGGCGCAGGTGCTTCTTCGACGACTTTCTGGTGACGACGCTGCATGGAGCAGTCACGTTCTGCCAGATAGATCGCGTTACCCTGACCGTCAGCCAACACCTGAATTTCGATGTGGCGTGGGTTTTCCAGGTATTTTTCCATGTACACCATGTCATTGCTGAAAGCCGCTTTCGCTTCCGCTTTGGTCATGGAGATGGACTGCGCCAGTTCAGCATCGCTGCGTACTACGCGCATACCGCGACCGCCGCCACCGCCGGACGCCTTGATGATAACCGGGTAGCCAATGCGTTTAGCATGAGCACGGTTAGCATCCATGTCGTCGGTCAGAGGGCCGTCAGAGCCTGGTACGGTTGGCACACCGGCTTTTTTCATCGCGGTGATCGCAGACACTTTGTCGCCCATCAGGCGGATAGTGTCGGCTTTCGGGCCGATGAAGATAAAGCCAGAACGTTCAACCTGCTCAGCAAAGTTGGCGTTCTCAGAGAGGAAGCCATAACCCGGATGAATTGCCACCGCGCCGGTGATTTCAGCGGCGCTGATGATAGCCGGGATGTTCAGATAGCTTTTTACGGACGGAGCCGGGCCAATACAGACCGTCTCATCCGCCAGCAATACGTGTTTTAAATCGCGATCCGCACTTGAGTGCACCGCGACGGTCTTGATGCCCAGTTCTTTACAGGCACGAAGAATACGCAGTGCAATCTCGCCGCGGTTGGCGATAACAATTTTATCCAGCATGTTCGCCTCGTTACTCGATGACGACCAGCGGCTCGTCAAATTCAACCGGCTGACCACTTTCGACCAGAATCGCTTTAACAGTACCTGATTTGTCTGCTTCGATCTGGTTCATCATTTTCATCGCTTCAACGATGCACAGGGTATCGCCTACGTTGACTTTCTGACCCACTTCGATGAACGCCTTCGCGTCCGGGCTCGGGGTGCGGTAGAAAGTACCAACCATTGGGGAACGTACGATGTGACCACTGATTTCTGCTGCAGCGGCAGGTGCGGCTTCAGCTGCTGGTGCAACGGCTGCGGAGAGCGCAGGCTGCTGCACTGGCGCAGCGTAAGCCTGCTGCATTACCGGGAAGCTAGCGGCTGGGGCTGCACGGCTGATGCGTACAGACTCTTCGCCTTCAGAAATTTCCAGTTCGGAGATGCCTGATTCTTCAACCAGCTCGATCAGTTTTTTAATCTTACGAATATCCATGAGTGGGTTCCGTACTCTTGTTTAGTGTGATTGTGACAAGCGTTTTACCGCTGTCTGTAAAGCGTATGAATAACCGTCAGCGCCCAGTCCGCAGATAACGCCAGTAGCGATATCGGACAGATACGAATGGTGGCGGAACGGCTCTCGGGCGTGCACGTTACTCAGGTGGATCTCGATAAACGGGATACTCACCGCGAGCAGTGCGTCGCGGATAGCAACACTGGTGTGCGTAAACGCGGCCGGATTGATCAGGATATAGTCCACATTGTCTTTAGCCTGATGAATACGGTCGATGATTGCGTACTCCGCGTTTGACTGAAAATGATCCAAATCCACATTCAGCGACGCTGCTTCCGTGCTCAGACGGTTAACAATTTCGCTCAATGTTAGCGTGCCGTACTTCTCTGGCTCACGGGTACCGAGCATGTTCAGGTTCGGTCCGTTCAATACTAAGATATGGAACTTGTCAGTCATTATGCCGCTATCTCCTGCGATTTTCGGGTAAAAAACAAAATATACCGTCGAAGCGCAAATGTCACCTTTTCAGAGGCCAAAAACCACTGTCAGGCGAACCAAGGTCGCACATTATAACGATTTCGTAGCATTTGGCAGCTAAATACTGGTCTTATCAGGGAAGATTATCAACCGCAATCCAAAAAAGATTTGCGGTTGAGGGGCAATCTGCGGGAAAACGCACAGTTTCGCGAACTATCGCAACCACTGGCGGAACTTCTTGTAACGCCATGCTAAAAGCGCCACTGCCGCCAGCGCATACAGGACTGGCTGCGGGGAGAGGATCTTCACCGACCACAGATAATGAATGGGGGCGAGGATCGCGACAAGATAGACGAAGTTGTGCAGTAACTGCCAGCGTCTGCCCAGCTTTCGCTGCGCATATTGCGTGGACGTCAGCGCTAACGCCAGTAAAACCAGCCAGCTTACGATACCCAGCGTCAGATAAGGGCGTGTCACCAGCTCTCGGCCAAGCAGTGTCAGATTGTTAATTCCCAGTTCCAGCAGGGCGTAGCTGGTAAGGTGCAGCGTCGCCCAGGCAAAACACCATAGCCCCAAAAGCCGACGGGTACGTATCAATAATGGCTGTTTAGCGTAGCGCGCTAGCGGCGAGACGAGCAAGGTTGCCAGTAAAAATTTCAGAGCCATCCGACCCGTAAAATGCTGGATATCTTTTGCCGGATCGGCGCTAAAGAGGCCCTGACTGGCGGCCCAGAACAACCAGATAAAAGGAAGTATCCCGGCTAAATGCAGCAGCACTTTCAGCCAGGTAATCTGCTTTGCCGTTAAACGCACTCAGAAGTTCTCCCGTAAATTAAGGCCACGGTAAAGCGAAGCCACTTCATCCGCATACCCGTTAAACAACAGCGTGGGCTGACGCTTAACGTCCAGCGCACCACCCGCGCCAATAAAGCGCTCAGTCGCCTGCGACCAGCGGGGATGATCCACATGCGGATTCACATTCGCGAAGAAACCGTATTCACCCGGTGCTGCCAGGTTCCAGGTCGTTGGCGGACGCTCGCGGGTCAGCTTAATGCTGACGATAGACTTAATTCCTTTGAAGCCGTATTTCCACGGTACGGTTAACCGAATGGGGGCGCCGTTTTGAGGAGGAAGCGCCTTGCCGTATACGCCAACGGTCAGCAGGGTAAGGGGATGCATGGCTTCGTCGAGGCGTAGTCCTTCAACGTACGGATAGTCCAGTCCACCGCCGATAAACCGATCTTTCTGGCCCGGCATTTCGTCCGGAGCGTAGCGCGTCTGGAAGGCGACATATTTTGCATTGCTGGTGGGCTCAACCAACGCCAGCAGCTTATGCAGCGGGAAGCCGACCCAGGGTACCACCATCGACCAGGCTTCCACGCAGCGCATGCGATAGATGCGCTCTTCGAGCGGGAAGCGGGTGGTCAGATCGTGGTGATCCAGGGTCAGGGGTTTTGCCACCTCGCCGTCAATTTTCAACGTCCACGGATCGGTTTTCATGCTGCCTGCATTGGCGGCAGGATCGGCTTTATCCAGACCAAATTCGTAAAAGTTGTTATAGCCGGTGACTTTGTCTTCAGGGGTGAGCGTCAGTTTGTTTTGCCACTCGGCGGGTTTCGTAAACGTAAGCGGGGCACCGGAAGGCGCCTTAGGGCGATCGTTACCTTTAAACCAGTCGAGCAGGTCGGCATGTGCCGCAGGGGAGAGCGTCAGTGCAGTGGCGCTGATGCCAAGCATTTTCAGGATCTGGCGGCGCTGTAACATAAAGACAGACTCGGACGTTACGTCGGCTTCCGTCAGTTTTCGGTTTTTCATGGCATCCTCCGTCATGCGTTTTTCTAAGCATGACGGAGGAGAGCGCTTCACGCGAATATGTCACGAAAATTTGAAGATTAGGCGATTTTCACCAGCGCGCGACCGTGGAACTGGTTATCCATGATTTTACTGGCATAGTCTGGCGCCTGGCTGAGGCTTATCTCCGTTGCGCTCTGGGTAAAGAACGATTCCGGCAGATCGCGTACCAGACGTTCCCAGGCCTCCGTGCGGCGAGCCGCTGGCGTCATCACGGAGTCCACGCCCTGCAGGCGAACGTTACGCAAAATAAACGGCATGACGGTAGTTGGCAGGGCAAAGCCGCCCGCCAGACCGCAGGCTGCCACGCAGCCGCCGTAGTTCATCTGCGCCAGGACCTTCGCCAGCACTTTATCGCCGACGGTATCTACCGCGCCCGCCCAGACCTGTTTTTCCAGTGGACGGGTTTCGGCGAATTCATCGCGGCCAAGAATGCGGCTGGCACCGAGCTGGCGAAGATAATCATGCGTACTTTCCCGGCCGGAAACCGCCGTGACCTGGTAACCCAGGTTGTGCAGCAACGTTACCGCCGTGCTCCCCACGCCACCGCTGGCGCCGGTCACGACAATGTCACCCGACTCAGGGTGAACCCCCGCCTCTTCCAGCGCCATCACGCACAGCATGGCGGTAAAGCCTGCGGTGCCGATGATCATCGCTTTGCGACCATCCATGCCTTTCGGCATCGGCACCAGCCAGTCGCCTTTTACGCGCGCCTGTGTTGCCAGCCCGCCCCAGTGATTTTCACCCACACCCCAGCCGGTGAGCAGCACGTGCTGGCCCGCATGGAAGCGAGGGTCTTCGCTGCTGTGGACCCGGCCAGCAAAATCAATACCCGGCACCATAGGGAAATTTCGGATGATTTTACCCTTACCGGTGATCGCCAGCGCATCTTTGTAATTTAAACTGGACCAGTCGATGTCGACGGTGACGTCGCCTTCCGGCAGACGGCTCTCTTCTACGGCCTGTACTGAGGCAAGCGTTTTGCCGTCCTGCTGTTCTAAGATCAAAGCCTGCATACGGGGTCCTCACGACTCAGATGATTGGAAAATAATTTCTGAAGACTATACTCGCTCAGGGTAATTCAATGCCGATTTAACGCAATAAATTGCCAGATACGCCCGATTTGGTAGTATGCCGCTTTTGAAATGCAAGTTAGCGCTTACTCGCTACCCCCTCAACCCACGGAGTAATCTCAAGGATGCGATTAACGACGAAGTTCTCGGCTTTTATCACCTTGCTAACGGGGCTGACCATCTTTGTCACGCTTCTGGGTTGCTCTTTGAGCTTTTATAACGCCATTCAGGACAAACTGGTCAACCGGGTGCAGTCTGTTGCGTCGGTCATTGATACGCGTCTGCTGACCACGCCACTCCCGTCGCTCTCCCGGGAACTGGATGAGTTGATGGTGCCGGTTGATATTATTCGGATCGATATTCAGCAGGGAAAGCATCAGGTTTTAAGCCATGAACGGCAGGGAAGTTATCGCCCTGCGGGCGTAGTGAGTCAGTACCGGGAAGTAACGGTGCACTCCCTTAAAAACCCGGGTATGACCATTCACATGGTCTATCTCGATCCGATGGCCAGCTATTTCCGTTCCATGATGACCACCGCGCCGCTCACGATCGCGGTTGCATTCATTATTCTGCTCATTTTTCTCGCGGTTCGCTGGTTGCGCCGCCAGCTCTCAGGGCAGGAACTGCTGGAAATCCGCTCCGTCCGCATCCTGAATGGTGAGCGCGGCCCGCAGGTGCGCGGCTCTGTTCATGAATGGCCGTCACGCACCAGCAGTGCGCTGGATACGTTGCTCTCAGAAATTCAGTTTGCCAGCGACCAGCGCAGCCGTATGGATACGCTGATCCGCTCTTATGCCGCGCAGGATAATAAAACCGGCCTTAACAACCGCCTTTTCTTTGATAATCAACTGGCCACGCTGCTCGACGATTCGGAAAAAGTGGGCACTCACGGCGTGGTGATGATGATTCGCCTGCCCGATTTCGATCTGCTGCGCGACACATGGGGGCAGCGGGCCGCGGAAGAAAATCTCTTTACGCTGATCAACCTGCTCTCCACCTTTATCATGCGCTACCCCGGGGCACTATTGGCCCGCTATCACCGCAGCGACTTTGCCGTGTTATTGCCGCATCGCACGCTAAAAGAGTCGGAAAGTATTGCCAGCCAGCTGCTGAAGGCGGTAGACGCGCTGCCCCAGAGTAAAATGCTCGATCGCGACGACATGGTGCATATGGGGATCTGCGCCTGGCGTGGCGGTCAGTCGACGGAGCAGGTGATGGAGCATGCGGAATCGGCTACCCGCAACGCCGTGTTGCAGGGGGCGAACGGATGGGCCGTTTACGATGACTCGTTACCGGAAAAAGGGCGTGGAAACGTGCGGTGGCGTACGTTGATTGAGCAAATGCTGAGCCGCGGTGGGCCACGCATTTATCAAAAACCGGCGGTCATGAAAAACGGCTATGTCCATCATCGCGAACTGATGTGCCGTATTTTTGACGGTACGGAAGAGGTTATTTCTGCGGAATATCTGCCAATGGTGCTGCAATTTGGGCTGTCTGAAGAGTATGACCGCCAGCAAATTTCCCGCCTGATCCCATTTTTATCTTTCTGGCCGGAAGAAAGTCTGGCGTTACAGGTCACCGTTGAGTCGTTAATACGCCCGCGTTTTCAGCGCTGGCTGCGTGATACATTAATGCAATGCGAAAAATCGCAACGCAAACGCATTATTTTTGAACTTGCTGAGGCGGATGTGGGTCAACACATCAGCCGGTTACGTCCGGTGGTTCGTTTGATCAACGCGCTCGGTGCGCGTGTGGCGGTGACACAAGCTGGTTTAACGCTGGTCAGTACCGACTGGATCAAGGAACTGGATGTGGAGCTATTAAAGCTGCATCCGGGGCTGGTAAGAAATATTGAAAAGCGCACGGAAAACCAGCTGCTGGTTCAGAGTCTGGTTGAAGCGTGTAAAGGAACCCGAACACAAGTCTTTGCCGCGGGCGTGCGCTCCAGGGGCGAATGGCAGATGTTAACAGAGCGCGGTGTCATGGGCGGTCAGGGCGATTTTTTTGCCGCCTCTCAACCGCTTGACACCAACGTGAAAAAATATTTGCAAAGATACTCTGTTTGACCTGCCGTTTACGTTGTTTTCACGTAGAATATCGCGCCTGTAGCTTTGAGTATGTCGAGCAAAAAGCCAGTGAACGACCTTTAACGGGTTACAAAGGTCAGTAAGGAATGCTGCTGTTGACTCAGCCCTGAGGGAGTCAGGGATCAATTTTGTAACATCAGGAAACGTACTGCACAAATTTTCACCGTTGCAGATGATTTTTGCGCCTTGTCGCTGCTGCGTGTGGTTGGTAAAGTAAGCGGATTTTGTTTTCCGCCCCAGCTTTCAGGATTATCCCTTAGTATGTTGAAAAAATTTCGTGGCATGTTTTCCAATGACCTGTCCATTGACCTGGGTACCGCGAATACCCTTATTTACGTAAAAGGACAAGGCATCGTATTGAATGAGCCTTCTGTTGTGGCCATTCGTCAGGATCGTGCAGGCTCGCCGAAAAGCGTCGCCGCAGTGGGTCATGACGCGAAGCAGATGCTGGGTCGTACCCCTGGCAACATCGCCGCAATTCGCCCAATGAAAGACGGCGTTATCGCTGACTTCTTCGTGACTGAAAAAATGCTTCAGCACTTCATCAAGCAGGTTCACAGCAACAGCTTCATGCGTCCAAGCCCGCGTGTTCTGGTGTGTGTGCCGGTTGGCGCAACCCAGGTAGAACGTCGCGCAATCCGTGAATCTGCTCAGGGGGCGGGTGCTCGTGAAGTGTTCCTGATTGAAGAGCCAATGGCGGCGGCAATCGGTGCAGGTCTGCCTGTGTCTGAAGCAACCGGCTCAATGGTAGTGGATATCGGTGGTGGTACCACAGAAGTGGCCGTTATCTCTCTGAACGGTGTGGTGTACTCCTCCTCCGTACGTATCGGTGGTGACCGCTTCGATGAAGCCATCATTAATTACGTGCGCCGTAACTACGGCTCTCTGATCGGTGAAGCGACCGCAGAGCGTATCAAACACGAAATCGGCTCTGCTTACCCGGGCGATGAAGTGCGCGAGATCGAAGTGCGTGGTCGTAACCTGGCGGAAGGTGTGCCACGCGGCTTTACCCTGAACTCCAACGAAATTCTGGAAGCGCTGCAGGAACCGCTGACTGGCATCGTGAGCGCGGTAATGGTTGCGCTGGAACAGTGCCCACCAGAACTGGCGTCCGATATCTCCGAGCGCGGTATGGTTCTGACCGGTGGTGGTGCGCTGCTGCGTAACCTCGACCGCCTGTTAATGGAAGAGACAGGTATTCCTGTCGTAGTTGCAGAAGATCCACTGACTTGCGTCGCCCGTGGTGGTGGCAAGGCGCTGGAAATGATCGACATGCACGGCGGCGACTTGTTCAGCGAAGAGTAGTCATTGTGAAAGGGTAGCGAATCGCTACCCTTTCTCTCTGACACGAGAATACGCATAGCCTATGAAGCCAATTTTTAGCCGTGGCCCATCGCTACAGTTTCGCCTTATTCTGGCGGTTCTGGTTGCGCTTGGCGTCATTATTGCCGATAGCCGCCTCGGTACGTTCAGCCAGATCAGAACGTACATGGATACCGCCGTCAGTCCTTTCTACTTTATATCAAATGGTCCCCGTGAACTGCTCGACTCCGTTTCTCAAACGCTGTCTTCACGAGACCAGCTCGAACTTGAAAACCGGGCATTACGCCAGGAACTGCTGCTGAAAAACAGCGAACTGCTGATGCTGGGGCAATATAAGCAGGAAAACGCGCGTCTGCGTGAACTGCTCGGCTCGCCGCTGCGTCAGGATGAGCAGAAGATGGTCACTCAGGTGATCTCCACCGTGAACGATCCTTACAGCGATCAGGTTGTGATCGACAAAGGGAGTGTGAACGGTGTGTATGAAGGCCAGCCTGTAATCAGTGATAAAGGCGTAGTGGGGCAGGTTGTTGCCGTCGCCAAGCTGACCAGCCGCGTGCTGCTGATTTGCGATGCCACGCATGCGCTGCCTATCCAGGTCCTGCGTAACGATATCCGCGTGATTGCGGCCGGTAACGGCTGTACGGACGATCTGCAGCTGGAACACCTGCCTGCGAACACGGACATCCGTGTCGGTGATGTCCTGGTGACTTCCGGTTTGGGTGGACGCTTCCCTGAGGGCTACCCGGTTGCGGTGGTCTCTTCCGTGAAGCTCGATACTCAGCGTGCGTACACCGTTATTCAGGCTCGTCCGACTGCGGGGTTACAGCGTCTGCGCTACCTGCTGCTGCTCTGGGGTGCCGATCGTAATGGCACGAATCCGATGACGCCTGAAGAGGTGCACCGTGTCGCAAACGAACGCCTGATGCAGATGATGCCGCAGGTTCTTCCGCCTGCGGACTCCATGGGGCCACCTGCGCCAGTGCCCGCGCCGGCAACCGGGTTAACGCAGCCGCTGCCTGATGCGCCGCCACCGCCTAAACTCTCTTCGGGAGGGCAGTAGTGGCAAGTTATCGTAGCCAGGGACGCTGGGTCATCTGGCTCTCGTTCCTCATTGCACTGTTGCTGCAGATTATGCCCTGGCCGGATAACATTCTCGTTTTCCGGCCAAACTGGGTCTTGCTCATTTTACTTTACTGGATCCTTGCCCTGCCGCACCGCGTAAATGTCGGCACGGGTTTTGTTATGGGTGCCATACTGGATCTCATTAGTGGCTCTACGCTGGGCGTTCGCGCCCTGTCCATGAGCATTATTGCGTACCTCGTCGCACTGAAATTCCAGCTCTTTCGTAACCTCGCGCTCTGGCAACAGGCCCTGGTCGTGATGTTGTTGTCGCTTGCTGCGGATATTGTTGTTTTCTGGGCAGAGTTTTTAGTGATCAACGTCTCTTTCCGACCGGAAGTGTTCTGGAGTAGTGTAGTAAACGGTGTGCTCTGGCCGTGGCTGTTCCTGCTGATGCGTAAGGTTCGCCAGCAGTTTGCCGTGCAATAAAAGGTTTCTATGACGTCTTTGTATCTCGCTTCCGGTTCCCCGCGCCGTCAGGAACTCCTGACCCAGTTAGGGGTATCTTTTGAACGCATCGTGACCGGCATTGAAGAAAAACGTGCTGAGGGCGAAAGTGCGCAGCAATACGTCTCTCGCCTGGCGCGCGAGAAAGCGCAGGCGGGCGTGGCGTTAGTGCCCCGCGATCTGCCGGTGCTGGGAGCAGATACCATCGTTATCCTCAATGGTGAAGTGCTTGAGAAACCGCACGATACCGAACATGCGGCGCGTATGCTGCGCAAAATGTCCGGGCAAACGCATCAGGTGATGACGGCGGTCGCGCTGGCGGATAGCCAGCACGTGCTGGATTGTCTGGTGGTAACCGATGTCACGTTCAGAGTACTTACCGACGATGAGATCGCCGCTTATATTGCCAGCGGTGAACCGATGGATAAAGCAGGTGCATACGGTATTCAGGGGCTGGGTGGCTGTTTTGTCAGGAAGATTCATGGCAGCTATCACGCCGTAGTCGGCTTACCGCTGGTGGAAACGTATGAGTTGCTGAGCAATTTTAACTCACTGCGTGAGGGAAGGGATAATTATGACGGCTGAATTGTTGGTAAACGTAACGCCATCGGAAACCCGTGTGGCCTATATTGACGGTGGCATTCTTCAGGAAATTCATATTGAGCGTGAAGCGCGGCGCGGAATAGTAGGCAATATCTACAAAGGTCGTGTCAGTCGTGTACTGCCGGGTATGCAGGCGGCTTTTGTAGATATTGGTCTGGATAAGGCGGCATTTTTACATGCCTCCGATATCATGCCGCACACCGAGTGCGTTGCGGGCGAAGAGCAAAAGCAGTTTGCCGTGCGCGATATTTCCGAACTGGTGCGTCAGGGACAGGACTTAATGGTGCAGGTGGTGAAAGATCCCCTGGGCACCAAAGGCGCTCGTCTGACCACCGACATCACCTTACCCTCCCGTTATCTGGTCTTTATGCCCGGCGCGTCACACGTCGGCGTTTCGCAGCGCATTGAGAGCGAAAGCGAGCGCGAGCGTTTGAAGAAAGTGGTCAGCGCCTACTGCGATGAACAGGGCGGGTTTATTATCCGCACCGCCGCGGAAGGGATCAGCGAAGACGATCTGGCATCCGATGCCGCATACCTTAAGCGCGTCTGGACCAAAGTGATGGAGCGTAAAAAACGCAACCAGACCCGCTACCAGCTTTACGGTGAGCTGGCGCTGGCTCAGCGCGTTCTGCGTGACTTTGCCGATGCGCAGCTCGACCGCATTCGCGTGGACTCTCGCCTGACGTATGAAGCGCTGCTGGAATTTACCGCTGAATACATCCCGGAAATGCCGGGCCTGCTGGAGCACTACACCGGGCGTCAGCCTATCTTCGATCTCTATGATGTCGAAAACGAGATCCAGCGTGCCCTGGAGCGTAAGGTTGAGCTCAAGTCCGGCGGGTATCTGATTATCGATCAGACCGAAGCGATGACCACCGTCGATATCAACACCGGCGCGTTTGTTGGCCATCGCAACCTCGATGACACCATCTTCAACACCAACATTGAAGCCACGCAGGCGATTGCCCGCCAGCTGCGTCTGCGCAATCTCGGCGGCATTATCATCATCGACTTCATCGATATGAGTAATGAAGATCACCGCCGCCGCGTGCTGCATTCACTGGAGCAGGCGCTGAGTAAGGATCGCGTGAAAACCAGCATTAACGGTTTCTCGCAGCTGGGGCTGGTGGAAATGACGCGTAAGCGCACCCGAGAAAGCGTTGAGCATGTGCTGTGTAATGAATGCCCAACCTGCCATGGACGCGGAACGGTAAAGACGGTTGAGACCGTCTGCTACGAAATTATGCGTGAAATCGTCCGAGTTCATCACGCCTACGACTCCGACCGTTTTCTGGTCTATGCTTCCCCTGCGGTGGCGGAAGCGTTGAAAGGCGAAGAGTCGCACGCGCTGGCGGAAGTGGAAATCTTTGTCGGCAAACAGGTAAAAGTACAAATTGAACCGCTCTATAACCAGGAGCAGTTTGACGTTGTGATGATGTAAAACGCAGTACGCTGCGTGACGAAAGCTGACAAGGAGAGATGCGTGAGGCGATTGCCGGGGATTTTATTGCTTACAGGGGCAACGCTGGTCGTGATTGTCGCGTTGCTCGTGAGCGGGCTACGCCTCGTTTTGCCGCATCTCGACAGCTGGCGTCCGCAGCTGCTGGCAAAAATCGAATCCACCACCGGTGTGCCGGTGGACGTAAGCCAGCTAAGCGCCAGCTGGCAAAATTTTGGCCCGACGCTCGACGTCCGGGATATCAATGCCAGCCTGAAAGATGGCGGCCATCTGAAAATCAAACGCGTGACCCTGGCGCTGGACGTCTGGCAAAGCCTGCTGCATCTGCGCTGGCAGTTTCGCGATCTCACCTTTTACCAGCTTCAGTTTCTGACCAATACGCCGCTGACGGGCGGTGAGGATAATCAGGGCCTGGAAGCCAACCGCTTCAGCGATCTCTTCCTCCGCCAGTTCGATCATTTCGATCTGCGCGACAGCGAAGTGAGCTTTATTACCCTTTCCGGCCAGCGCGCCGAACTGGCGATCCCACAGCTAACCTGGCTTAACGGCAAGAACCGACACCGCGCGGAAGGACTGGTGAGCCTGTCCAGCCTGAACGGCCAGCATGGTGTGATGCAGGTACGTATGGATCTGCGCGACGATGACGGCCTGCTAAACAACGGTAAAGTCTGGCTGCAGGCCGACGATGTGGACGTGAAGCCCTGGCTCGGCGACTGGTTACAGCAAAACATGCAGCTGGAAACCGCCCGCTTTAGCCTTGAGGGCTGGCTAACCCTGACGAAGGGAAAATTCGCCAGCGGCGATATCTGGCTGAAGCAAGGGGGCGCAAGCTGGAAGGGCGAAAATCAGCAGCATCAGCTTTCCGTCGATAACCTCACCGCGCATGTGACGCAGGAGAAAGAGGGCTGGCAGTTTGCTATTCCGGATACGCGCATCACGATGGACGGCAAGCCGTGGCCGCGCGGTGCGCTGACGCTGGCCTGGATGCCGGAGCAGGACGTGGGCGGTGCGGCCAGTAAACGCAGCGATGAGCTGCGTATCCGCGCCAGTAACCTCGATCTGACAGCCATCGAAGGCCTGCGCTCGATGGCGGCGAAACTCTCCCCGGACCTGGGCGAGATTTGGCTGGCAACGCAGCCGAGCGGCAAGATTGATGCGCTGGCGCTGGATATCCCGCTTCAGGCCACAGAGAAAACCCGTTTCCAGGCCTCGTGGAACGATCTTGCCTGGAAGCAGTGGAAGCTGCTTCCGGGAGCCGAGCACTTCAGCGGCAAGCTGGAAGGTAGCGTGGAAAACGGCAGGCTGACGGTGGATATGCACAACGCCAAAATGCCTTACGAGACGGTCTTCCGTGCGCCGCTGGAAATTGAACAGGGCAATGCGGTGCTGAACTGGCTCCGTAATGATAAGGGCTTCCAGCTTGATGGCAGGCATATCGACGTCAAAGCCAAAGCGGTGCATGCACGCGGCGATTTCCGCTACCTGCAGCCAGATGGCGATGAGCCCTGGCTGGGTATTCTGGCCGGCATCAGTACCGATGATGGTTCTCAGGCCTGGCGCTATTTCCCGGAAAACCTGATGGGGAAAGCGCTGGTCGACTATCTGAGCGGCGCGATTCAGGGCGGTCAGGCGGATAATGCCACACTGGTCTACGGTGGTAATCCGCACCTTTTCCCGTACAAACACAATGAAGGTCAGTTCCAGGTGCTGGTGCCGCTGCACAACGCCACCTTCGCGTTCCAGCCTGGCTGGCCTGCGCTGAAAAACCTGGATATCGAACTTAACTTCCTCAATGACGGCTTATGGATGAAGTCAGACAGCGTTGCGCTGGGCGGCGTGACGGCCAGCAACCTGACGGCTAACATCCCGGACTACTCAAAAGAGAAGCTGCTTATTGATGCCGACATTAACGGTCCAGGTAAAGCGGTGGGGCCGTACTTTGAGGAGACGCCGCTGAAAGAGTCTCTGGCGGCGACGCTGCAGCAGCTCCAGCTTGATGGCGATGTGAATGCTCGCTTACATCTTGATATCCCGCTGGACGGTGAGATGACCACCGCCAAAGGTGATGTCCGTCTGAAGAACAACAGTCTGTACATTAAACCGCTTGAGAGCACCCTGAAAAACCTCAGCGGGCAGTTCAGTTTTGTGAATGGTAACCTCAAGAGCGAGCCGCTGACCGCCAGCTGGTTTAATCAGCCGGTGAATATTGACTTCACAACCACTGAGGGTGAAAAAGCTTACCAGGTGGCCGTCAATCTGGACGGTAACTGGCAGCCTGCGCGTATGGACGTCCTGCCGAAGCCGATCGCGTCATCAGTGGATGGCGCGGTAGCCTGGAATGGCAAAGTGGCTATTGAGCTGCCTTATCACGCAGGCGTGCAGTATAAGGTCGACATCACGGGTGACCTGAAAAACATCCACAGCCAGTTGCCCGCGCCGCTGGATAAACAGGCCGGACAATCGCTGCCGGTGAAGGTCAACGTCGATGGCAACCTGAACAGCTTTGCGTTGACCGGAAATGCGGGCAGCACAAACCATTTCAACAGCCGCTGGCTGCTTAATCGCAAACTCACCCTCGACAGGGCTATCTGGACGACGGACAGCAAAACCACGCCGCCGCTGCCCGACCATGCGGGCGTTGAGCTCAATCTTCCGCCGATGGATGGCGCGGAGTGGCTGGCGCTGTTCCAGAAAGGCGTTGGACAAAACGTGGATGAAGCCGCCCAGTTCCCGCAAACCGTTACGGTACGCACGCCGTCGCTGATGTTGGGCGGACAGCAGTGGAACAACCTTAGCATTGTTTCTCAGCCCACCGCGAATGGCTCCAAAGTGGAGGCGCAGGGCCGGGAGATCAACGGCACGCTTACCATGCGTAATAACGCGCCGTGGCAGGCAGCGATTCGCTATCTCTACTACAACCCGGCCACCGCGAGTAAAGATCAACCGGCGAATACATCGCCGCTGAGTCAAGCCTCCCGCGTCGATTTTAGCGGCTGGCCCGATCTCCAGCTGCGCTGCGCGGAATGCTGGCTGTGGGGGCAAAAATATGGCCGTATCGACGGCGATTTTGCCATCCAGGGGAATACGCTTACGCTCTCCGGCGGCCTGGTCGATACCGGTTTTGGCCGCATGACGGCCGCAGGGGAATGGGTCAATAACCCGGGCGAACAGCGTACCTCCCTGAAGGGCGACATTAAAGGCAACAAACTGGATGCGGCAACCAATTTCTTTGGCATCACTACGCCGCTGCGGGGATCGTCATTTGACGTGAATTACGATCTTCACTGGCGAGACGCGCCGTGGAAGCCAGACGAAGCGTCACTGAACGGTATTTTAAAAACCCGCTTTGGCAAGGGGGAAATCGCCGATGTGAGCACGGGGCGCGCCGGGCAGATCCTGCGCCTGCTGAGTTTTGATGCGCTGCTGCGCAAGCTGCGCTTCGATTTCAGCGACACCTTCAGCGAAGGTTTCTACTACGATTCCATCCGCAGCACGGCGTGGATAAAGGACGGCGTGATGCATACGGATGACACGCTGGTAGACGGCCTGGAAGCGGATATCGCCATGAAAGGCTCAGTCAATCTGGTACGCCGTGAGCTGGATATGGAAGCCGTGGTGGCGCCGGAAATTTCCGCGAGCGTGGGCGTGGCGGCGGCGTTTGTGGTGAACCCGATAGTCGGTGCGGCGGTATTTGCTGCCAGTAAAGTGCTGGGCCCACTGTGGAGCAAAGTCTCGATTCTGCGCTATCGCATTACCGGTCCGGTGGATAAACCTCAGATTAACGAGGTACTGCGCCAGCCGCGCAAAGATGCACAGCAATGATTTGACGTGGGCAGGTAATTGCCTCACTCTCATTAAATACGATTTTTATACCGCCACGGGCGGCAACGAACGAGTAGCAATACGATGAGTCTGAACCTGGTAAGTGAACATTTGCTCGCAGCGAACGGCCTGAGCCATCAGGACCTGTTCTCCATTCTTGGTCAACTGACCGAACGCCGTCTCGACTACGGCGATCTCTATTTCCAGTCGAGCTATCACGAATCCTGGGTTTTAGAAGACAGCATCATCAAAGATGGTTCTTATAACATTGACCAGGGCGTCGGCGTGCGCGCCGTCAGCGGTGAGAAAACCGGTTTTGCCTATGCCGACCAGATTAGCCTGGCTGCGCTGGAGCAAAGTGCGCAGGCTGCGCGTACCATTGTGCGTGATACTGGCGATGGCCGTGTGAAAACCCTCGGTGAAGTGTCGCACTCTGCGCTCTATACCAGTATCGATCCGCTGCAGAGCATGAGCCGCGAAGAGAAGCTGGATATTTTGCGCCGCGTGGACAAAGTGGCGCGTGCTGCAGATAAACGCGTGCAGGAAGTCTCTGCCAGCCTGAGCGGTGTTTATGAACTGATTCTGGTGGCGGCAACGGACGGTACGCTGGCCGCCGATGTGCGTCCGCTGGTGCGTCTTTCCATCAGCGTGCAGGTTGATGACAACGGTAAACGCGAGCGTGGCTCCAGCGGCGGCGGCGGTCGTTTCGGCTATGACTGGTTCCTGGGCGATGTAGATGGCGAAGCGCGCGCTGACGCGTGGGCAAAAGAAGCCGTGCGTATGGCGCTGGTGAATCTTAATGCTGTTGCGGCTCCCGCCGGGACATTCCCGGTGGTGCTGGGCGCAGGCTGGCCGGGCGTGCTGCTGCACGAAGCGGTGGGTCACGGTCTGGAAGGCGACTTTAACCGTCGCGGGACATCCGTGTTCAGCGGTCAGATTGGACAGCTCGTCTCCTCTGAGCTGTGCACCGTGGTGGATGATGGCACTATGCCTGACCGTCGCGGTTCGGTGGCTATCGATGATGAAGGTACGCCAGGCCAGTACAATGTGCTGATTGAAAACGGCGTGCTGAAAGGTTACATGCAGGACAAACTCAACGCGCGCCTGATGGGCGTCGCGCCAACGGGTAACGGCCGTCGTGAATCTTACGCGCACCTGCCAATGCCGCGCATGACCAACACTTACATGTTGCCGGGCAAATCCACGCCGCAGGAGATTATCGAGTCTGTAGATTACGGTATCTTTGCGCCAAACTTTGGCGGCGGCCAGGTGGACATCACCTCCGGTAAATTTGTCTTCTCTACCTCAGAAGCGTATCTGATTGAGAAGGGAAAAGTGACCAAAGCGGTAAAAGGTGCGACCCTGATTGGTTCCGGTATCGAAGCCATGCAGCAGATCTCTATGGTCGGTAACGATCTGAAGCTGGACAACGGCGTGGGCGTCTGCGGTAAAGAGGGCCAGAGCCTGCCGGTTGGCGTCGGCCAGCCAACCCTGAAAGTGGATAATCTGACGGTGGGCGGTACAGCGTAGTTTTCACCGCCTCACCCTAACCCTCTCCCCAACGGGGAGAGGGGAAAGGCCTATTCTTTCCTTCTTCCCCGCATCCCCTGAAACAGCTCCGCCACGTCCACAAAATAGTCGGTCAGATAGTTGATACACACCTGCACTTTGAGCGGCAGCTTGTCCTTTTCGGTATACAGGGCGTAGACCGGGCGCGGATCGGATTGATAGCGAGGGAAAAGGATCTCCAGCACGCCGCTGTTGATCTCATTGATCACCCACATCAACGGGACGTAGGCGATCCCCGCACCGGCCACCAGCCAGCGCGAAATGGTCATCGGATCGTTAGTGACGAATCGTCCTTCCGGCAGCAGCCGGGTGGAGATCCCCTCCGGGGCAATCAGCTCGAATTCATTGTCGGGTCGCACGCTGTACTCCAGCCAGGAGTGGTTGGTGAGATCCGCGGGTTTCTCCGGAACGCCGTACTGCGCAAGATAGCTTTTCGAGGCGCAGACAACCATCGGCATGCTTCCCAGTCGACGCGAGAAGAGGCTGGAATCCTGCAACGCCCCCACGCGGATCACCACGTCCAGACCATCGGCGATCAGATCCGGCGCCGGGATACCCGTCACCAGATTGACGGTAAGCCCGGGGTACTCCTTCAGCATATCCGCGGTCATGGCAGCGAGTACATTTTGTGCCATAGTTGAAGAACACCCTATACGGAGTGTGCCGATCGGGGTGTTGTTAAAGGCGTAGAGCTGTTCATGGACGTCCTGCACTTCGTGCATCATGCGTCGGCAGCCCTGATAGTAAATTTTACCCGCCTCCGTCAGCCCAATGCTGCGGGTACTGCGGTTGAGCAGCTTGACCTGTAACTCATCTTCCAGTTTAGAGACCGTCTGGCTAATGGATGAGACGCTCATCTGAAGCTGACGTGCCGCGGCGGTAAACGAACCCAGTTCAACCACTTTGGCGAAGACCGACATGCGTTTTAAACGTTCCATTGTTCACTCTGGCTTAAAAGTGATTTAGATCACATATTATAGATAACAGCATAACAGTTACGTTAATATATTATTAATTACATAACGGCTGCGCCATTCTCGCCCGACGTTTCTTGCTCTTCTGCGATGGCGTGCGCTAAAAAATTCTGAAGCCTGCACTCTCTCTTATCAAGGTCAACATGAGTCTGTTTCCCGTTATCGTGGTGTTCGGTCTGTCGTTCCCACCGATATTTTTCGAGCTACTTTTATCACTGGCGATCTTCTGGCTGGTGCGCAAGGTGCTGGTCCCTACCGGGATTTACGATTTCGTCTGGCACCCTGCATTGTTCAATACCGCGCTGTATTGCTGCCTGTTTTACCTGATATCGCGCATGTTTGTCTGAGGTTGATGTGAAAACGCTAACAAGAAAAATCTCCCGCACTGCCATCACGATGGCGCTGGTTATCCTCGCCTTCATCGCTATTTTTCGTGCCTGGGTCTATTACACCGAATCACCGTGGACGCGTGATGCGCGCTTCAGCGCGGATGTGGTGGCAATAGCCCCTGACGTGGCCGGTCTTATCACGGCGGTCAACGTCCACGATAACCAGCTGGTGAAAAAAGATCAGGTTCTGTTCACCATCGACCAGCCTCGTTACCAGAAGGCGCTGGAAGAAGCGGAAGCAGATGTCGCCTATTACCAGGCGCTGGCATCGGAAAAACGCCGTGAGGCGGGCCGCCGTAACCAGTTGGGCGTTCAGGCCATGTCCCGTGAAGAGATAGACCAGTCTAACAACGTGCTGCAAACCGTGCTGCACCAGCTGGCGAAAGCGCAAGCCACGCGCGATCTCGCTAAGCTCGATCTGGAGCGCACCGTGATCCGCGCGCCATCCGACGGCTGGGTCACTAACCTCAATGTCTATGCCGGGGAGTTTATTACCCGTGGCTCCACTGCCGTGGCGCTGGTTAAACAGAACTCCTTCTACGTGCTCGCCTATATGGAAGAGACCAAGCTGGAAGGCGTGCGTCCGGGTTATCGTGCGGAAATCACGCCGCTGGGCAGTAACCGCGTCTTCAAAGGTACCGTCGACAGTGTCGCTGCAGGGGTGACCAACTCCAGCAGCTCTAACGATACCAAAGGAATGGCGACGGTGGATTCCAACCTGGAATGGGTGCGTCTGGCGCAGCGTGTGCCGGTACGTATTCACCTTGATGAACAGCAGGGCAACCTGTGGCCGGCGGGGACCACGGCGACGGTGGTGATCACCGGTGAAAAAGATCGGGATGCCAGCCAGGACTCCTTCTTCCGTAAAATTGCCCATCGCCTGCGCGAGTTTGGTTAATCGCCATGGGTATCTTTTCCATCGCCAGCCAGCACATTCGCTTCGCCGTGAAGCTGGCCTGTGCCATTGTGCTGGCGCTGTTTGTTGGCTTTCACTTCCAGCTTGAAACCCCTCGCTGGGCGGTCCTGACGGCTGCAATAGTTGCGGCGGGTCCTGCCTTTGCCGCGGGTGGGGAACCCTATTCTGGCGCGATCCGCTATCGTGGGATGCTGCGTATCATCGGGACGTTTATCGGCTGTTTCGCAGCACTCACCATTATTATTCTGATGATCCGCACGCCATTGTTGATGCTGATGGTGTGCTGTATCTGGGCGGGTTTCTGCACCTGGATTTCGTCTCTGGTGAAAGTGGAAAACTCCTACGCCTGGGGGCTGGCGGGTTATACCGCGCTGATTATTATCATCACCATTCAGTCTGAACCTTTGCTCGCGCCGCAGTTTGCCGTGGAGCGCTGCAGCGAGATTGTGATCGGTATTGTGAGTGCGATTGTCGCTGACCTGCTTTTCTCTCCACGCTCCATCAAACAGGAAGTCGACCGTGAACTTGACGCGCTGATCGTTGCCCAGTACCAGCTGATGCAGCTGTGCATTAAGCATGGCGACAGTGAAGAGGTGGATAACGCCTGGAGCGGGCTGGTTCGCCGGACGCAGGCGCTGGAGGGGATGCGTAGCAACCTCAACATGGAGTCCTCGCGCTGGGCCCGTGCGAACCGCCGCCTGAAAGCCCTCAATACTGTCTCCCTGACGCTGATTACCCAGGCGTGTGAAACGTATCTCATCCAGAACACCCGTCCGGAAGCGGTCACCGATACGTTCCGTGAGCTGTTTGCCGAGCCGGTGGAAACCGTGCAGGACGTGCATAAACAGCTTAAGCGTATGCGTCGGGTGATCGCCTGGACCGGGGAGCGCGACACGCCGGTGACCATCTACACCTGGGTCGGGGCCGCGACGCGCTATCTGCTGCTGAAACGTGGCGTGATCGGCAACACCAAAATTAGCGCGGCGGAAGAAGAGGTCCTCCAGGGTGAAGTGGTCATCAAGGCCGAATCTGCCGAACGTCACCACGCGATGGTCAACTTCTGGCGTACCACGCTTGCCTGTATGCTCGGTACGCTGTTCTGGTTGTGGACAGGCTGGACGTCTGGCAGCGGCGCGATGGTGATGATTGCCGTTGTGACCGCACTGGCGATGCGTCTGCCTAACCCCCGTATGGTTGCCGTTGATTTCCTCTACGGTACCATTGCCGCCCTGCCGATAGGGGCGCTCTATTTCCTGGTCATCATCCCGTCGACGCAACAAAGCATGTTGCTGCTCTGTATTAGCCTGGCGGTGATGGCGTTCTTTATCGGCATTGAAGTGCAAAAGCGTCGCCTGGGATCGCTGGGGGCGCTGGCGAGTACGATTAACATCATCGTGCTCGATAACCCGATGACTTTCCATTTCAGCCAGTTCCTCGACAGCGCGCTGGGCCAGCTGGTGGGCTGTTTCCTGGCGATGATGGTCATTCTGCTGGTGCGAGATAACTCACAGGCGCGGACGGGGCGTGTGTTATTGAATCAGTTTGTTTCTGCCGCCGTGTCGTCGATGACCACCAATACCGCGCGTCGTAAAGAGAACCACCTCCCGGCGCTCTATCAGCATCTGTTTTTACTGCTGAACAAGTTTCCGGGCGACATCGCGAAGTTCCGCCTGGCGTTAACCATGATTATCGCGCACCAGCGTCTGCGCAGTGCACCTGTGCCGATCAACGACGATCTCTCCGCCTGGCACCGTCAGCTGCGTCGTACCGCGGACCATGTGCTTTCCGCCAGCAGTGATGACAAACGTCGCCGTTACTTTACGCAGCTCCTTGAAGAGCTCGATATCTATCAGGAAAAGCTTAAGCACTGGGATGCACCGCTTCAGGTCACCGAACCGGTAGGGCGGCTGGCGCTGATGCTGCGTCGCTATCAAAATGCCCTCACCGATAACTGACTGAAGTAAAAAAACCGACGCCAAAAGCGTCGGTTTTTTTGTGGCTATACTTATTCCAGCACGTTCTTACATTCAGAAAGGGAGGACACATGACGACCCAGGCGCTTCAGGACAATACCCTTTTTCAGACCGGCTATCTGGTTAACGGCCTCTGGAAACCGCTGGATACGACGTTTGATGTGCTTAACCCGGCTACCGGGGAAGTCATCGCCCGCGTCGCGAAAGCCGGCAAAGCAGAGACCGAAGCAGCAATTGCTGCCGCCACCCAGGCTTTCCCTGCATGGCGCGCCAAAACCGCGAAAGAGCGTTCGGCCATTCTTTACCGCTGGTACGAACTGATTATTGAGAATAAAAGCTGGCTCGGACGGCTAATGACCACCGAACAGGGTAAGCCCCTGAAAGAAGCGGAAGGTGAAGTGGAGTACGCCGCCAGCTTTATCCAGTGGTTTGCCGAAGAGGCCAAGCGTGCGAACGGTGAAATTATTCCGCCGATCAAACCCGGCTCGCGCATTCTGGCGACCCGTGAACCGATAGGTGTTGTCGCGGCTATCACGCCGTGGAACTTCCCGATGGCGATGCTCACCCGCAAGTTAGGCCCGGCGCTGGCAGCCGGATGCACCGGGGTAATCAAACCGGCCAATAACACGCCGCTCAGCGCTTTTGCGCTGCTGACGCTGGCAAAACAGGCCGGCGTACCGGATGGGGTACTCAACGCAGTCGCCGGGAATACGCACGAAATCAGCGACGCGATTATGGCCAGCCGGGACGTGCGAAAAATCTCCTTCACCGGCTCGACATCGGTTGGCAAAACGCTGGTGCGTAACGCCGCAGAAACCATGAAAAAAGTCTCGATGGAGCTGGGGGGGAATGCTCCGTACATCGTCTTTGAGGATGCAGACATCGACGCGGCTGTGAAAGGCGCGATCGCCAATAAGTTTCGCAATGCCGGGCAGGTCTGCGTCAGCGTGAACCGCTTCTATATTCAGGAAACCGTCTACGACAAATTCGTGAATAAACTCGCTGATGCGGTGAAGGCGCTGAAGGTGGGAAATGGTCTTGAGGACGGCGTCGTCGTCGGGCCGTTGATTGAAGGTGCAGCGGTCGACAAGGTACGTGAACATGTTGACGACGCTGTTGCGCGTGGCGCGACCGTGCTGGCGGGCGGTAAACCTCATTCCCTTGGCGGCAATTTCTGGATGCCAACCGTACTGGGGGACTGTCATGAAGGGATGAAGCTGGCAGAAGAGGAGACGTTTGGCCCGGTCGCGGCGTGCTTCCGTTTCACTTCAGAAGATGAAGTCATCCAGCGTGCCAACAACACGCCTTATGGTCTGGCGGCGTACTTCTATACACAGAATCTCTCGCGGGTCTTCCGAGTTTCACAGGCAATTGAAAGCGGAATGATTGGGATTAACGAGTGCGCCGTCTCCACAGAGCTGGGGCCCTTTGGCGGCGTAAAAGAATCCGGCCTGGGGCGTGAGGGATCGGTGCTGGGGCTGGAAGAGTATCTGGAAGTTAAAACCCTGCATATCGGGGGATTATAATAGATGGAGCGGCATCTGCCGCTCGCCTGGACTGGTGGCTGGTAATGAAAACCTATACCTTTGATTTTGATGAGATAGACAGTCAGGAAGACTTCTATCGGGAATTTACTCGGGTGTTTGATCTTGAACGGCAAAGCGTGACGAATCTGGATACGCTGTGGGATGTGGTAACCGGCAGTCTGTTGCCGCTACCGCTGGAAATAGAGTTTATCCATCTGCCCGATAAGCTGCGCAGACGTTTCGGGGCGCTGATATTACTGTTCGATGAAGCGGAAGAAGAGCTGGAAGGACAATTGCGTTTCAATGCTCGCCACTGAGCAAGCCTTAAAAAAGCCCCTGACCATCAGGCCAGGGGCAAGTCGTATGATGAGATACGACGAGGGTTTATTTATACAGTTCTGCCGTGGCATGCCAGTGGTCACCCTGATTCAGTTCGGTGACGCGATAGCTGCTGGCGCCTGCTTTTTCAGCTTTGGCGGCAAGTTCCTGACGGATATCCATCGGTGAGCCGGTGACCGACGTGACGGATACGCTGCCCATACGCTGCAGATTTTGTGCCTGGTCGGCATTCACTTGCTGTACGGCTGCGCTTGCGCCGAAAGAGAGAACGGATGCCAGACCGAGGGTTGCGATGATAAATTTGGTTTTCATAGTCTTTACTCCTGGAAAAGGTTTTTTGCTCAACGGCGAGAAGGGTTGAACCGCTATTTTTATGCCTGGTGCCGTTGAGTGGAGAATTACATCTTCAGTGATAACTAAAACTTATTTGTACAGCTCTGCGGTTGCGTGCCAGTGGTCACCGGAACGCGCTTCGATGATGCGATAAGATGATGCACCTTTTTCTTCCGCTTTTTTGTTCAGCATTTCATGCATGTCCATTGGCGACGTGCCGACTGCACCGACCGAAACCGTACCGATTGCCTCACGGGATTGTGCCTGGTCAGCATTAATAGCGTCAGCCGCGAAAGCACCGAAGGACAGGACAGACAGGACGCTCAGCGCCGCTACAGTAGTTTTGATTTTCATGATTCTTACCTCGTCGAATTTTTTAGTGGGGTCTTGTTTCGTGACCCTCATCACAAAATCAAGTATACACTAATAACGGCAAAAATTAATACCAGACTAATGGTTTCCTGTGTTATTACGTGTTAAACACACCGTTTTTTATAACCAAAACGCATAATATTGGGTGTTTTTTGAGCGTTAAGTGTGTTTAAATCTAAGCAAATCACATGGATATCTGCTTTTGATTTTTTGTGCGATTTTTTGATTTATCATTCTCCAGATGAATGTTAATAGGTGGTAAAAAGCACTATTTGTTAAAACCAGAGGCAGTAGAATGCAGGGGAAAACGAGGCTGGAGCAGGATGTTCCCCGTAGCATCGCTACGGGGAGAGAGGATTACAGTTCCTGTTCGAACAGAACCAGAATCGCTTCGTGGAGATCTTTTACGGAGAAACCGCTGGCCGGGGTGGTAAAAATGGTGTCGTCGCCTGCGATGGTGCCCAGGATGCCCTCCGTTTTACCTAACGAGTCCAGCATGCGGGCAATCAGCTGTGCGGCACCAGGGCTTGTGTGGATCACCACCACGGCGTCGTTATAGTCGATATCCAGAACCAGATTTTTGAGGGGGCTGGAAGTGGTCGGCACGCCAAGTTCAGCCGGCAGGCAATAGACCATCTCCATCTTCGCGTTACGGGTACGTACCGCGCCAAACTTAGTTAACATGCGGGAGACTTTCGACTGATTGATGTTATCGAAACCTTGTTCCTGCAGCGCCTGAACAATTTCTCCCTGAGAACTGAATTTCTCTTCTTTGAGTAGCGCTTTAAACGCCTTTACTAATTCTTCTTGCTTAGACGAGCTTCGCATAAGTCACCCGGAATATGACGAAAGAAACAACATTATTATGCATGTGGATGAATTTTTATGCAAATTATCTACTCAGCGCAAGGCTGAAATAATGTTATGAAAGGGAGTGATTTTATCAGATTTCGTTATCAGAAAACATGCCTGGGTCACGCCACGCAAATAAGCTTAAAAGTAAATTAAATGTTATCAAAATGATGTTGTTTTGGTGGCGGGGCAGGGTGTATTGTAACCCCCTCTTAATGCGTTGCCTTCTGTCGTCAGATAGCCTTCTGATGAGAGATAAAGACGCGTGACCTCAAATTCTTTAGCTTCGAAAATTGTAATTAAAGACGTGCTGAATTAAGGTCGCGGCAACGGATTTACAGATACTTAAGTTAACCATAATAAGGAGTTTAGGATGAAAGTCGCAGTCCTCGGCGCTGCTGGTGGTATCGGCCAGGCGCTTGCCCTACTACTGAAAACCCAACTGCCTTCAGGCTCAGAACTCTCCCTGTACGATATTGCTCCGGTAACCCCAGGTGTGGCGGTTGACCTGAGCCACATCCCGACAGCTGTAAAAATCAAAGGCTTCTCCGGTGAAGATGCGCGTCCTGCACTGCAGGGTGCTGACGTGGTGCTGATTTCTGCAGGCGTGGCGCGTAAGCCAGGCATGGATCGTTCAGACCTGTTCAACGTCAATGCGGGCATCGTGAAAAACCTGGTGCAGCAGATCGCTGAAGTCTGCCCGAAAGCGTGCATCGGCATCATCACTAACCCAGTGAACACGACCGTCGCTATCGCGGCAGAAGTGCTGAAGAAAGCCGGTGTTTACGATAAAAACAAACTGTTCGGTGTGACCACGCTGGATATCATCCGTTCCAACACCTTTGTTGCTGAGCTGAAAGGCAAACAGCCAACAGAAGTGGAAGTGCCAGTCATCGGCGGTCACTCTGGTGTCACCATTCTGCCTCTGCTGTCGCAGATCCCAGGCGTGAGCTTCACCGAGCAGGAAGTGGCTGACCTGACCAAACGTATCCAGAACGCGGGCACCGAAGTGGTGGAAGCGAAGGCGGGTGGCGGTTCTGCAACGCTGTCTATGGGCCAGGCGGCGGCACGTTTCGGTCTGTCACTGGTTCGCGCTCTGCAGGGCGAAAAAGGCGTTGTTGAATGCGCTTACGTTGAAGGCGATGGCGAACATGCCCGCTTCTTCTCTCAGCCGCTGCTGCTGGGTAAAAATGGTATTGAAGAGCGTAAGTCTATCGGTACGCTGAGCGCGTTTGAGCAAAACGCGATGGAAGGCATGCTGGATACGCTGAAGAAAGATATCACGCTGGGCGAAGAGTTCGTTAATAAGTAAAACGAGCCAACTGCCGCAGGCCGGGTAAGCGTTAGCGCCACCCGGCAAAAAAAACCGAAGCACTGACTGGCTTCGGTTTTTTTATGGCTGTCAGTTTGTTGCCGGATATTCCTGAACCGTCACATGCAGCGTCAGTTTTTTATCGTTACGCATGACTTCAACAGGGATGATCGAACCCGGACGAATTTCTGCCACCTGGTCCATCGTCTCCAGGGCAGAGACGGCCGGTGTGCCGTTAACCGAGACAATGACATCATTCACCTGAATCCCCGCGTTAGCCGCCGGACCGCCAGGCGATACCTCGTTGACCACAATGCCCTGAATCTGATCGATACCACCGCCCTGGGTATGCATCGGTGCAATTTCGCGCCCGCCAATGCCGATATAGCCGCGGATGACGCGCCCGTCGCGAATCAGCTTATCCATAATCTTGGTCGCCAGCTGGAAGGGAATAGCAAAGCCGATCCCCTCCGGCGTCTCGCCGTCGTTGCTCTTATCGAACGAGAGGGTATTGATGCCCATCAGTTCGCCCAGCGAGTTAACCAGCGCGCCACCCGAGTTACCGTGGTTGATTGACGCATCGGTTTGCAGGAAATTCTGCCGCCCTGACGGGTTAAGGCCAATTCGACCGGTTGCGCTGATAATCCCCTGCGTGATCGTCTGGCCGAGGTTATAAGGGTTACCGATAGCCAGGACCACGTCGCCAATGTGTGGCGTGCGTTTGCGGTTAATCGGAATGACCGGCAAACCCCCGGTGGCATTGATTTTGAGCACGGCAAGGTCGGTCAGGCTGTCAGAACCCACCAGCAATGCTTCAAACACGCGACCATCCTGCAGGGCAACGATGATTTGGTCGGCATCGTTGATCACATGTTTGTTGGTAATAATGTAGCCGCGCTCGTCCATAATCACCCCGGAGCCCAGCGTGCGGATCTCAAGCTGGTTATGGGCCGAGCTATTGAGGCCGCGGTTATAAACGTTAACCACGGCAGGGGCGGCACGGCGAACGGCCGTGTTATAGGTTGCTGGCGTTTCATCCGCGCTGTCGAACTGGGGAGTGGACAGTTTATTGAACTGACGCAAAGACGGCATCGCCAGCAGCAGCAGGCCAGCGACAATCAAACCGATAACAATGGAACGTAAGAGCTTTGAAAGCATGATGCGCGTGTCGTGATAAAAGGAACGATTTGCAGCATAACATGAGTTATCCGGACATCACACGCAGCGGTGATGTCCGGGATAGCAAATGCTTAGCGCAACAGAATGTAGATGGACTCATTGCCGCGCATCACCTGCAGGGCAATGACCGCCGGCTTGCTCTCCAGCACTTTGCGAAGTTCAGCGATGGATTGCACGCGATTACGGTTTACGCCAATGATGACGTCTTCCTGATGCAATCCGGCCTGCGCGGCAGGGCTGCTCTTCTCAACGGTGTCGATGCGAATGCCTTTCGTACCGTCTTTCAGTTGCCCGTCGCTCAACGTTGCCCCTTGCAGCGCAGGGGCGATAAGCTCCGCGCTGGCCGATGACGAGGTACTCTTATCCAGCGTCACTTCGACGTTCAACGGCTTACCGTCACGGATCAGACCGAGTTTCACCTTCGCACCGGGCTCAGTCGTGGCAATACGCGAGCGCAATTCAGCAAAGCTGCTCAATGGCTTATCGTTGAGGCTGACGATTACATCGCCTGATTTGATGCCTGCTTTTGCCGAGCCGGAGTTTGGCAGCACTTCACTGACAAAAGCACCACGCTGCACGTTAATATTGAACGCTTTCGCAATATCCGCACTCATCTCCATGCCTTTGATACCCAACAGCCCGCGTTTGACTTCGCCAAACTGGATAAGCTGCTGTGCCAGCGTTTTGGCCATATTGCTCGGGATAGCAAAGCCGATCCCGATACTGCCGCCGCCCGGTGCCAGTATCGCTGTGTTAATCCCAATCAGCTCACCGTTAAGGTTGAGCAACGCCCCGCCGGAGTTCCCGCGGTTGATCGAGGCATCGGTCTGGATAAAGTTTTCCAGACCTTCCAGATTCAGGCCGCTACGCCCCAGCGCAGAGATAATGCCGGAGGTGGCGGTTTGTCCTAAACCAAAGGGGTTGCCCACGGCAACGGCAAAATCACCGACGCGGAGTTTGTCGGAATCCGCAATGGCAATCTGGGTCAGGTTGCTCGGGTTTTGTACCTGCAGCAGTGCGATGTCACTCTGGTCATCACCGCCAATCAGTTTGGCGTCAAATTCGCGACCATCGTTCAACTGTACGCTGATTTTATCGGCCTGGCTGATGACATGATTGTTGGTCAGGATATAGCCTTTGGCCGCATCAATAATGACGCCTGAACCCAGACCTTCAAAGGGTTGTGCCTGCTGGTCAGGGCCCTCATCGCCAAAATATTTTTTCAGTTCTTCCGGTACGCGCTGGCTTTGTACTGCCGTACCTTCAACCTGCACGCTGACAACCGCAGGCAACACTTTTTCCAGCATCGGCGCGAGGCTTGGAATGGCTGCTTGTCCCGGCACCTGTGAGGGCAACGCCGCACTGGCAGGGAAGGACGCCGAGAGGGATAACCCGACACTTAACGCTAAAGCGCTCAACAGCTGGTTTTTTTTCTTCATTGATGCTGACTCTCGTATCCTGGAATGAAAGAAGAACGACCCAAAATCATAATGATGTTATTGAATTTTATACCGCTGAACAATGAGGCGTTTGACTAAATAATAGCTGGGGACGGGAAGAAAGGACGGGCGCAAGGGATGCGCCCGTAAAATATATTCAGGTTGTGCGATTAATCGCGTTTTGCGCCACCGCGTAGCAGACCGGATGCGCCGTCAGAATAGTCACGAGGCATCTGAACCGGAGCCTGATCGTTACCGGCTTCCGAGTCTGCCAGACGGTTGCGGAACGGGTTCGTTTCCGCGGTCATTTCCGGCAGCAGGCTGCTGGAGCTCTTCGCCATATGCTGATACAGCTGACGGTAGTCGGTTGCCATATTGTCCAGCAGCTCAGCGCTACGGGCAAAGTGGCTAACCAGCTCTTCGCGATACTCTTCCAGCTCTGCTTTGTTCTTTTCCAGTTCGTACTGCAGTGACTGCTGCTGACGCAATTTGCGGTTACCGAAACGCATGGCCACAGCACCGATCACGATGCCGACGACTAAACCGATTAGCGCATATTCCCAGGTCATGAACTTCTCCCGTTGTCTTGTTGTTCCGTAGGGTGTTGGCTCGGCTCCTGCCTGTGCCTGATAATGCCACTATAACCGCTATTTCCGCAGAAGTGGAATCCTGACGTATCATCGCGTAGTGTAGAACGGCCTTTTTTTCATCAGTCACGCCTGCTGGTGAGCGTTAATTGAAGGAATAACAATAAGATTATGCAAAACCTGTCCCCTGCGTCGCGATATCAACAGGCCCTTAACGAGGGCACGCACCAACCAGATGATGTTCAACGTGAGGCGGTAAACCGCCTGGAGATGATTTATCAGGAACTCACGGCAAAACCCGCTGACGTTGATCAGAGCAGTGGGCTAAAAGCGGCATTTGGACGATTGCTCGGTAAAAAAACGCCACAGACTCAGGCTCCGGTGCGTGGTTTATATATGTGGGGCGGGGTCGGGCGCGGAAAAACCTGGCTGATGGACCTGTTCTATCTCAGCCTGCCTGGCGCACGTAAGCAGCGTCTGCACTTTCACCGTTTTATGCTGCGGGTGCATGAGGAACTGACCGCGCTGCAGGGCAAAAGCGATCCGCTGGAGATTGTGGCCGACAGATTCAAGGCGGAAACAGACGTGCTCTGCTTCGATGAGTTTTTTGTGTCTGACATCACCGACGCCATGCTGCTAGGCGGCCTGATGAAAGCCCTGTTCGCCCGAGGGATCACGCTGGTGGCGACTTCGAATATTCCGCCGGACGAGCTCTATCGCAACGGCCTGCAACGGGCGCGCTTCTTGCCCGCTATTGATGCTATCAAGCAACACTGCGACATCATGAACGTGGATGCCGGGGTGGATTACCGGTTACGCACGCTGACCCAGGCCCATTTGTGGCTTTCACCGCTCAATGCGCAGACTACCCGCGAGATGGATAAACTGTGGCTGGCGCTGGCGGGCGCAAAACGTGAACATGCTCCGACGCTGGAGATAAACCATCGCCCGTTGCCAACGCTCGGCGTCGAAAACCAAACGCTGGCGGTCTCCTTTACGACGCTCTGCGTGGATGCCCGTAGTCAGCACGACTACATTGCGCTTTCGCGTCTCTTCCACACCGTGATGGTACTGGATGTGCCGGTGATGACGAAACTGATGGAAAGTGAAGCGCGACGCTTCATTGCCCTGGTGGACGAGTTTTATGAGCGCCACGTTAAGCTGGTGGTCAGCGCCGAGGTACCTTTATATGAGATCTACCAGGGCGAGCGGCTTAAGTTTGAGTTCCAGCGCTGCCTGTCGCGCCTGCAGGAGATGCAGAGCGAGGAATACCTGAAGCGGGAGCATATGCCATAAATGCCACCCTCTCCCGTGGAGAGGGGCTGGGGGTGAGATAAATGCTCCCCTCTCCCTGTGGGAGAGGGGCCGGGGGGTGAGGGCACCAGACCGCACAATACTTAACCCCCGAAAAACCCATTCCAAATCACATTTAAGGGTCGATCTTTGACCTCAACTTCTCTATAATCTTGCGACCCCACGTTACGAGAAGGTTTTTTTCCCGAAACTTTCTATGTGTCGGCATGTGCTATTCGAAGGGGTAGGTTTGCCGGACTTTGTCGTGTGAACCTCAACTGACTAAACGTTTGGGTGTTCACCAACGTGTAACTTATTATTTGGGTAAGCTTTTAATGAAAACTTTTACAGCTAAACCAGAAACCGTACAGCGCGACTGGTATGTTGTTGACGCGACCGGTAAAACTCTGGGCCGTCTGGCTACTGAACTGGCTCGTCGCCTGCGCGGTAAGCATAAAGCGGAATACACTCCGCACGTTGATACCGGTGATTACATCATCGTTCTGAACGCTGATAAAGTTGCTGTAACCGGCAACAAGCGTACTGACAAAATGTACTACCACCACACCGGCCACATCGGTGGTATCAAAGAAGCGACCTTTGAAGAGATGATTGCTCGCCGTCCTGAGCGTGTGATTGAAATCGCGGTTAAAGGCATGCTGCCAAAAGGCCCGCTGGGTCGTGCTATGTTCCGTAAACTGAAAGTTTACGCAGGCAACGAGCACAACCACGCGGCACAGCAACCGCAAGTTCTTGACATCTAATCGGGATTATAGGCAATGGCTGAAAATCAATACTACGGCACTGGTCGCCGCAAAAGTTCCGCAGCTCGCGTTTTCATCAAACCGGGCAGTGGTAAAATCGTAATCAACCAGCGTTCTCTGGAACAATACTTCGGTCGCGAAACTGCCCGCATGGTAGTTCGCCAGCCGCTGGAACTGGTTGACATGGTAGAAAAACTGGATCTGTACATCACCGTTAAAGGTGGTGGTATCTCCGGTCAGGCAGGTGCGATCCGTCACGGTATCACCCGCGCTCTGATGGAGTACGACGAATCCCTGCGTTCTGAACTGCGTAAAGCTGGCTTCGTTACTCGTGACGCTCGTCAGGTTGAACGTAAGAAAGTGGGTCTGCGTAAAGCACGTCGTCGTCCACAGTTCTCCAAACGTTAATCCATTCTGCTTACGCAGAACGATTGGCGAAAAACCCGCTTCGGCGGGTTTTTTTTATGGATAATGCGCAGGTTATCCACAATATCCATGCATATATCTTCTCTTTTTCCTCTTTTCCAGAATCCCCTCACCACAAAGCCATCAAAATCTGGTAAACTATCATCCAATTTTCTGCCCAAATGTCGGTGAATACTCGATTTTTGTTCGATTCCTGAACAATGTGTCTTCTCTGGGATGGGCGATACAACATCTGGCTGGCCCCTGTTGGGCCGGTAGCAGTAAAAATTCTGAATATACCTGGAGGTTTTCATGGCTGTCGCTGCCAACAAACGTTCGGTAATGACGCTGTTTTCTGGTCCTACTGACATTTATAGCCATCAGGTTCGTATCGTGCTGGCCGAGAAAGGTGTCAGTTTTGAGATCGAGCATGTGGAAAAGGATAACCCGCCTCAGGATCTGATCGATCTCAACCCGAGCCAAAGCGTACCGACGCTGGTGGATCGCGAGCTGACCCTGTGGGAATCCCGTATCATTATGGAATACCTGGATGAGCGTTTCCCGCATCCGCCGCTGATGCCTGTTTACCCTGTTGCGCGTGGTGAAAGCCGCCTGTACATGCAGCGTATCGAAAAAGACTGGTACTCGCTGATGAACGTCATCACCAGCGGTTCCGCTTCTGAAGCCGATGCAGCGCGTAAGCAACTGCGTGAAGAGCTGCTCGCCATTGCCCCTGTGTTTGGCCAAAAACCCTTCTTCCTGAGCGATGAGTTCAGCCTGGTGGATTGCTACCTGGCGCCGCTGCTGTGGCGTCTGCCAACCCTGGGCGTAGAGTTCAGCGGTCCTGGCGCGAAAGAGCTGAAGGGCTATATGACCCGCGTATTTGAGCGCGACTCTTTCCTGGCATCTTTAACTGAACCGGAACGTGAAATGCGTCTCGGCCGAGGCTAATGACTGTGGAAATGTCACAACTGACCCCACGCCGTCCGTATCTGCTGCGCGCCTTCTATGAATGGCTGCTGGATAACCAGCTCACGCCGCACCTGGTTGTGGATGTGACGTTGCCGGGCGTGCTGGTTCCAATGGAATATGCACGCGACGGACAAATCGTACTGAACATCGCGCCACGCGCGGTGGGTAACCTCGAACTGGCCAACGACGAAGTGCGCTTTAACGCGCGTTTCGGCGGTGTACCGCGTCAGGTTTCTGTGCCGCTGGCTGCGGTGTTGGCGATTTATGCGCGTGAAAACGGTGCAGGCACCATGTTTGAGCCGGAAGCGGCGTATGACGAAGACGCAATTCACGTCAATGACGATGAAGAAGCTGGCGCTGAAGGTGAAACGGTCATGTCGGTGATCGACGGCGATAAGCCCGACCATCACGACGACGACGATCCTGATGACACACCGCCGCCGCGCGGTGGTCGTCCAGCACTACGCGTAGTGAAATAAATCCGCTTGCGGCCTGTTTATTAAAAGCCAGTGATATCACTGGCTTTTTTTTATTCTTATTTCAAATAATCGTGACGATAGGTATAAACAAGCATTGTTTATACCTCTTGATTCTTCATCACTTGGTTAATAATTAAATGGATTTATAATTCCTGTGAATTATTGTGATTTAAGCCAATATCAAAACAGTGATAAAAGTAAAGGTAAATTTTGGGTAATATTATTTTTTTGATGTTAATCTCCTTTTTAAACGAGTAATTCCTTAATAAATTAAGGAAATAATCATTTTTTTGATATTCTTAATATCAAAATTAATTTTGCTAAATTGCATGTATTTATAAAAATAATATTATGGGCGCATGCTGACAAGCATGACTACAATCAGTAATCGGTAAAGGCATTTACCATTACGTGATTTAATATTGCAATTTCTCGTATGTTAAGGATTAACAAGTGAAAAAAGTATTACTCGCTACCGCCCTTTCTCTGTGTGTAACATCAGCATTTGCTGCTAACCCTACCGCTGTTCTGAAGGTTAAGGGTACGCTGACAAATGCAGCATGTACGCCAACATTAAGTAATGGTGGTACCGTTGACTACGGTAGAATTAATCTGGGCAATTTGAGTGCTACAGCGGTTAACCAGCTGGGTCAGAAAAATATCGACCTGACCATTAATTGCACCGCGGCAACGAAAGTCTCCTGGAACATGGTTGACGATCGCAAAGATTCAAACGCGAAACTCGAAGTTGAGAAGGGCATGTTTGGTGGGGATTCTCAGACTTCTGAAAGCCAGCTTTATGGTGTCGGTAAAACTGCAGGTGCAACACCAGTAAGCATCGGTTCTTATTCAATGTTTGTTAAAACTGACAGCGTAGTGGCTGATGGTGCTACTGTTGATCCAATTTACCAGCAGGGCTCTGCGGGTGAATGGACTAAGAGCATCAACGGTTCTACTCAGGGCGACAATTATCGTGATTTCACCGTTGCTACTGTTGGCTCTTTGGCTCCTCTGGCGTTCGAAACTGCAACCTTCCCACTGGTAACCTCCCTGGCGATCCAGGATACCACCACGCTGGCGATCACTGATGACACCCAGCTTGACGGTCAGGTAACAATCAGTCTGCGTTATCTGTAAGACTTTTTAATCGAGTAAATGTTATTTAATTACCGGAGAGTAAATGCGCTGCATTTACTCTCTTTTTAACGGCGCGATAAACATGGACTGTTCTGTTGTTGCTTTCAAGGAGATATTATTATGCAAGGTTTAAAATCCACTTTAATTAATACACTTATTACTGCCACATTATTGTCTGCCAGTGTTGCTGTACATGCAGAAGGCATGGTGCCTGAAACCAGTCTGTTAATCATTGATGAAGCGACGCACAGTGGAACGATAAACGTCAAGAATACCGACTCGCACCCTTCACTTTTATATACGAATGTCGTTGATCTGCCGGATGATACCGGTCTTAAGCTTATTGCGACGCAGCCAGTGGTACGTCTTGAGCCAGGTCAGACGCAGCAGTTGCGCTTTATTCTTCAGAATAAACAACCGTTGGACGTTGAGCATTATAAACGCGTCACGTTTGACGGTATTCCACCTAAAAACGATGATAAAAAAATCAAGATCGGTATAAACATTCGCCAGGATATACCCGTGCTTATTCGTCCGGCATCTCTGGGAGTGGTTACTGATGCCTGGAAGTTCCTTAAGTGGTCTTCAAACGGCGCGTCTGTCACCGTGAAAAACCCTAGCAAATATGTGGTCCGTCTTGGGCAGAACGTAATGCTGCTGCCTTCAGGTGTGAGTGCCACTCTGTCCAAAACCTACATTCTTCCTGGCGAAACGCTAACGGCTGATATGAAAAAGAAAGTCAGCGGTGACAGCAGCGTTAAGTTTTTCCCGGCCAGCCGCTATGGCGTTGAGGTACCGAGCTTTACGTCGGAATTAAATAAATAGGGATATGACGGTGATTAAACAAAGCCGCCTTGCATTTTGTGTCCGCGCCATTCTTTGCGGCACATTACCTCTGGTATTACTTGATTCGACATCCGTCCTGGCGAGGGAAGTCACCTTCGATACGGGGATTATGCAAACGCTGGGGTTGAATACAGATCTCAACCATTACTTCGCTGAAGCACCGCGATTTTTACCCGGAACCCACTCCGTTTCGGTGAAGGTCAATGGGAAAGAGCGAGGAATGGCTGCAGTTCGTTTCAACAAAGATGGCGTGCTTTGCTTTGACAACGATCTCATGGAGTTTGCCGGGCTGATGCCTGTGCCAATAAAGTCCGATGAGACGTGTCACGATATTCGTGATAACTATCCTAAAGCCATCATCAACGCTTTGCCTAACCAGGAAGCCGTTGAACTCTATCTGCCAGCTGAAGCGGTGAACAGTCTGTCGGGAGATATCAAAAACTTTCAGCATGGCGGAACGGCGGCGCTGCTGAACTATTCATTGTTCAGTACCCATAACGACTATGGTGACAACGACACTAGCCGCTACTCTCAGGCCAGCCTGGAAGCCGGATTCAACACGATGGACTGGGCGCTGCGCAGCCGTTATATCCTGACGGATGACAACGGTAGCCGAAATGCTGAAAGCATTTACACCTATGCAGAACATGTATTTGCCGCGCAGAAGATGACGATGCAGGTGGGTGAAATCAACGCCATGTCCAACGTGTTGAGCGGCGTGCCGATTACCGGCGTGCAGTTTATGCCGACCAGCGGCCTGGCGAAAACAAGCTCTGGCGTGAGTGTTTCCGGTATCGCCCAGTCTTCCCAGGCACGTGTAGAAGTCCGCCAGAACGGGCAGTTGGTCTTCAGTACCCTTGTGCCTGCAGGCCCCTTCACGCTGGATGACGTGCCCGTGGTTCGCAACAATGTGGATCTGGACGTCTCGGTGGTAGAGTCCGATGGTGCGACTAACCGGTTTATTGTCCCGGCGTCTCAGGTAAGGGCGCGCAACCTTTCACGCCCACAGGGGCTGACCCTTTCTGTAGGTCAGGTGCGCAGCATCGAAAGCGAATATAGCGATCCGCTGGTAATGAACATTTCTGACGGCTGGCGCATCTCACCGTGGATGAATCTCCTGGCTTCTGGTGCAGCTGCGGAAAACTACCAGGCAGCAGGCGGCAGAACAGAGTTCCTGATAAACGATGACTGGACTCTTTCAACGGGCGCAGCAGTCAGCAGTGCGAACTTTGGTGACAGCAGCAGCGGAGTAAAAACCGATCTGCAAAGTGATTATATCCTGAACGAGTATGTCGGTCTTTCAGGCAGTGCGACGCATTACAGCGGCGAGTACCGCGAAATGGCTGACGCAATGGATGACGATTATCAGGGATATGACAATACCTATTCTGGCAACGTTCGTTTCTCCTCCCCTCTGGCGGGGGTGTTTAGCGCAGGGTTCAACTACAACCAGACCAATGGTGGTAGGGATGACTCACGTTATCTCCTGCTGTCATGGGGCAAGACCTTTTCGTACGCGTCAGTGTCCATGAACTGGCAAAGTGCGGTAGGTAATGTCGATGACGATCAGGACAATGAGATGTTCTACGTCAACGTGAGCATCCCGCTCGGTGGCAGTCAGTCGATCAGCTCCTATATGCGTAAACAGGGTGATAGCACCACCTATGGCGTGTCTAACAGCGGCTCGCTGGGAGACAATACGCACTATTACATCTCAGCCGATCGCGATCAGGATACCAAAGACAACAGCTTCAATGGCAACATCAACACTAACCTCCACTATACGCAGCTAAGCGTGGGGGGCGGAACCAGTGGTGATAATCAGCGGAACTACAGTGCGACATTGTCGGGTGGCGTGGCCATGCATAAAGAGGGCGTGACTTTCTCGCCGTATTCGATTCAGGATACCTTCGCGATTGCCAGACTGAGCGAGAAGAAGAGCGGCGTTGAAATTTCCACTCCGCAAGGCACCGTCTGGACCGATCCATGGGGCCAGGCCGTGGTGCCTTCTCTCAACGAATGGCATAACTCCCGCATAGAAATTGATGCTAACAAGCTGCCGCAGAGTATGACGCTGGCTAACGGCACGAAATATATCGCCGCAGGCCATGCTTCGGTCAGCGAGATTGATTTCAAAGTACTCAACAGCCGCCGCGTCATGCTGAGCGTAAAGCAGGCTAACGGTCAGCCCCTGAATAAAGGGATCTCGATTGTTGATGAGAAAGGTAACTATATCGTGACCACGGTTGATGATGGCCACGTCTTTATTAACGATGCCGATCAGCTGAGCGCCCTCTACGCGCTAGACGGTAACAATAACCGACTGTGTAAGATTGATTACACTCTGGCTGATAAGCGTGACGAAAATGCCTTCTACGAAGAAGTGAACGGAGTTTGCCGATGAACAGTCGACACTTATCGGGCTTAGTAGCCTTGCTGATGCTCGGTATGACAGGGGTAACCCATGCTGAAGACTGCCAGATCAGCCTCTCACAGCCGGTGGTGGATTATCACGAGATGCGTCGGGATACGATCGAAACGACGCAACAGGACTGGCACAAAATGGCCGATCGTGACATCACGGTCAACGTTTTCTGTCCTCAGACTCAGCAGATGGCGGTGTTACTGCGCGGTACAGCTGGAGATAAGGGGCGGTTTCTTTTTGGGCAGTCCGGTGGTGTCGCGGTCAAAATTGACAACATGACCGTCGATGGCAAAAGTTACAGTGTGGGTAAAACAGTTGATCAGCTAAATTTTACGCCTGAAAACGGTACGCCGACACCTCTCTACCTGCGTAATAACGAGGCGGTGATTGCGCTTGAGAATAACCAGGTTCCTTCCGGCCAGCAGATGAGTTTCAACGTAACGCTCTCGCCGGTTCTCAACGATAGCGCGTTCAGCCATCTGACAGATCAAACTACGCTGGAAAGTGATTTGTCCTGGAGTTTATTGACGAAGTAACCCTTCTCTTCGCGGCACTCCTTAAAAGCGGAGCTGCATGCGGGGTAGGGTGATAATCAATGGCTGTAAACCGCATAAAAAAAGCCGGAGGGTAAATACCGTCCGGCTTTTTTCTTACACTTCCAGGTAGTTCATAATCCCGTCGGCCGCTTTACGCCCTTCGGCAATGGCTGTCACCACCAGGTCAGAACCGCGAACGATATCGCCACCCGCGAAGATTTTTGGGTTGCTGGTCTGGAAAGCGTTATCGCTGCCTTCAGGGGCGATAATACGACCCTGAGAGTCAAGCTCAACGCTGTGCTTCGCCAGCCACTCCATGCTGTGAGGACGGAAACCGAACGCCATCACCACGGCATCAGCCGGGATCACATGCTCAGAGCCTGCGACAATCTCTGCACGACGACGGCCTTTCGCATCCGGCGCACCCATCTCCGTGCGCGCCATCTTCACGCCGCTCACTTTGCCGTTAGCATTCACTTCAATACCCAGAGGCTGGATGTTGAACTGGAATTCCACGCCCTCTTCACGCGCGTTTTTCACTTCGCGTTTAGAGCCCGGCATGTTCTCTTCGTCACGGCGGTAGGCGCAGATGACGTGCGCCGCATTCTGACGAATAGAGGTACGCACGCAGTCCATCGCGGTATCACCGCCGCCCAGCACCACCACGCGTTTGCCTTCCATGCTGACGAACGGCTCGTCGGCGGTTTCGCCGTAGCCCATAATCTGCTTGGTATTGGCAATCAGGAACGGCAGGGCATCAAACACGCCCGGCGCATCTTCGTTCTCCAGACCGCCGCGCATGGACTGATAGGTGCCCACGCCGAGGAACACCGCGTCGTAATCCTTCAGCAGATCGTCGAGCTGCACGTCGCGGCCCACTTCCACATTCAGTTTGAACTCAATACCCATGCCGGTGAAGATTTCACGTCGACGGGTCATGACCTCTTTTTCCAGCTTGAAGGCCGGAATACCAAAGGTCAGCAGACCACCGATTTCCGGATGACGGTCAAAGACCACCGCCTTCACGCCGTTGCGGGTCAGCACGTCCGCACAGGCCAGGCCCGCCGGGCCCGCACCGATGATCGCCACGCGCTTATCGGTTTGCTTCACGCCGGTCATATCCGGACGCCAGCCCATCTCGAACGCTTTATCATTGATGTAGCGCTCAATGTTACCGATGGTCACCGCACCAAACTCGTCGTTCAGGGTACAGGAGCCTTCACACAGGCGGTCCTGAGGACACACACGGCCGCACACTTCCGGCAGGGTGTTGGTCTGGTGTGAGAGTTCGGCGGCTTCAAAAATACGCCCTTCGTTGGCCAGCTTCAGCCAGTTCGGGATGTAGTTATGGACCGGGCATTTCCATTCGCAATAAGGGTTACCGCAGGACAGGCAGCGGTCTGCCTGCGCTTTGGCCTGGCCTTCTGAAAACGGCTCGTAAATCTCAACAAATTCAATTTTACGGATCTTCAGCGGTTTCTTTGGCGGATCAACACGCTGCAGGTCGATAAACTGGTATACGTTCTGGCTCATCTGAATTCCTTACTGCGCCTGCACGCGCAGCTCTGCTGCGCTACGACTACGGTGACCCAACAGGGCTTTAACATCGCTGGACTTCGGTTTAACCAGCGCAAATTTCGCTGAGAACGCCGGCCAGTTCGCCAGGATCTCTTCGCCGCGCGAAGAACCGGTATGCTGCACGTGTTCGGTAATCAAACCGCGCAGGTGTTCTTCATGGATAGCCAGCGTATCAACGTCCAGCACTTCCACCAGTTCCGGGTTCACGCGTTTGCGGAACTCACCGTCTTCATCCAGGACGTAGGCAAAACCGCCCGTCATGCCTGCGCCAAAGTTCACGCCGGTTTTACCCAGAACGCAAACAATCCCGCCCGTCATGTATTCACAACCGTTATCGCCAATGCCTTCCACCACGGTGATGGCACCGGAGTTACGCACCGCAAAACGCTCACCCGCACGGCCCGCAGCGAACAGACGACCGCCGGTCGCGCCGTACAGACAGGTGTTACCGATGATGCTCGCTTCGTGGCTGCGGAAGGCAGAGCCGACCGGAGGGCGCACTGCCAGCAGACCACCCGCCATGCCTTTACCGACGTAGTCGTTGGCGTCACCGGTCAGGTACAGCTCAACGCCGCCTGCGTTCCACACCCCGAAGCTCTGACCCGCAGTGCCGCTGAAGTGCGCGGTAATCGGATCTGCTGCCAGCCCCTGGTCACCGTGCGTTTGCGCGATATAACCGGAGAGCGACGCGCCCACGGAACGGTCGGTGTTGCGGATATCAAACCAGAACGTCTTGCTCTGCTTCTCGTCCACATACGGTTTCGCCTGATGCAACAGCTGCGCATTCAACACGCCATTGTCAAACGGTGGGTTGTTCTCGGTGCAGTACACCGCTTTGCCTGGGTGTGGCTGCGCGGTTTCCAGCAGCTTGCTGAGCTCCAGCTTCTGCTGCTTCGCCGTGAAGCCTTCCAGCTCTTTCAGCAGGTCGGTACGGCCAATCAGATCCACCAGACGCTTCACGCCCAGCTGCGCCATCAGCTCGCGGGTTTCCCGGGCGATGAAGTCAAAGTAGTTGGTCACTTTGAACGGCAGCCCGTGATAGTGGTTCTTACGCAGCTTCTCATCCTGGGTCGCCACACCGGTTGCGCAGTTGTTCAGGTGGCAAATACGCAGGTATTTACAGCCGAGCGCCACCATTGGGCCTGTACCGAAGCCGAAGCTTTCCGCACCGAGGATCGCGGCTTTGATGATGTCGAGGCCAGTTTTCAGGCCACCGTCCACTTGAAGTCGGATCTTATGACGCAGACCGTTCGCCACCAGCGCCTGCTGGGTTTCCACCAGGCCCAGCTCCCACGGGCAGCCCGCGTATTTCACGGAGGAGAGCGGGCTTGCACCGGTACCGCCGTCGTAGCCGGCGATGGTAATGAGATCCGCATAAGCTTTCGCCACGCCGGTGGCGATGGTGCCCACGCCCGGTTCGGAAACCAGCTTCACGGAGATCATCGCTTTCGGGTTGACCTGTTTCAGGTCGAAAATCAGCTGCGCTAAGTCCTCGATAGAGTAGATATCGTGGTGCGGTGGCGGGGAGATCAGCGTCACGCCCGGCACCGAGTAGCGTAGTTTGGCGATGTACGGGGTAACTTTATCCCCCGGCAGCTGACCGCCTTCGCCCGGTTTCGCACCCTGAGCGACTTTAATCTGAATCACGTCGGCGTTGACCAGGTACGCAGGCGTCACGCCAAAACGACCGGATGCCACCTGCTTGATACGGGACACTTTATTGGTGCCGTAACGCGCCGGATCTTCACCGCCTTCACCGGAGTTGGAGTTACCGCCGATGCTGTTCATGGCTTCGGCCAGCGCCTCGTGGGCTTCCGGGCTCAGTGCGCCGATGGACATTGCTGCGGTGTCGAAGCGTTTGAACAGCTCGGAAGCAGGCTCAACGTCGTCAATGCTGACCGCTTCATCACCCGGATTCAGGGCAATGAGATCGCGCAGCGTCGCCGCCGGACGGTTGTTCACCAGCTCAGCATACTGCTGATAATCGCTGTATTCACCGCTCTGCACCGCCTGCTGCAGCGTGCGCACAACGTCCGGGTTATAGGCGTGGTATTCACCACCGTGAACGTATTTCAGCAGACCGCCTTGATCCAGCGGCTTACGTGCCAGCCAGGCACGTTTGGACAGGTTCACCAGATCCTGCTGGAAGTCAGCAAAACCGGCTCCACCGATACGGCTAACCACGCCCTGGAAGCAGAGATTTGCCACGTCATCATGCAGGCCGACCGCTTCAAAGAGCTTCGAACAGCGATAAGAGGCAATGGTCGAGATGCCCATTTTGGACATGATCTTGTACAGGCCTTTGTTGATGCCGTTACGGTAGTTCAGCATCACAGTACGGTAATCTTTGTCGATCGCGCGGGTATCCACCAGACGGGCCAGCGTTTCGTAGGCCAGGTACGGGTAGATCGCCGTCGCGCCAAAGCCTAACAGCACGGCAAAGTGGTGCGGGTCGCGGGCGCTGGCGGTTTCAACAATGATGTTGGCATCGCAGCGCAGGCTCTTATCCACCAGACGCGTCTGGATAGCACCCACCGCCATTGGCGCAGGCACCGGCAGACGGTTTTTCGCGATATTGCGGTCAGACAGCACCAGCAGAACGGTACCGTTACGCACCATCTGTTCGGCTTTGTCACACAGCGCATTCACCGTCTCTTCGAGGCTCGCGTCGTTCACGTCAAACGTAATGTCGAGCGTGTCGGCGCGGTAGTGCTCCTCGGTCATGGTGGTGAGCTGTTTGAAGTCGGAGTACAGCAGGATCGGCGATTTAAAGGTCAGACGGTGCGCCTGGCCTTCGGCTTCGCAGAAGACGTTCATCTCGCGACCGATGCTGGTGGCCAGCGACATCACGTGGGCTTCACGCAGCGGATCGATTGGCGGGTTAGTAACCTGCGCGAACTGCTGGCGGAAGTAGTCATAAATGATGCGTGGCTGGCTGGAGAGCACGGCAAATGGGGTATCGTCACCCATGGAGCCGACTGCTTCCTGGCCGTTTTCTCCGAGCACACGGATAACCGAGTCCAGCTCTTCCGCGCTGTAGTTAAACTGTTTCTGGAAACTTGCTAGCGTATCGTCGTCCAGCTCGCGGCTGCCCACTTCTTCGTCCGACAAATCTTCAAACGGCACCAGACGACGCACGTTCTTCTCCATCCACTCTTTGTATGGATGACGGCTCTTCAGATCGTGATCGGTTTCGGCAGAGTGCAGTATGCGCCCACCGCGGGTGTCAATAACCATCAGCTCGCCCGGACCGACGCGGCCTTTCTCGACCACTTCATCAGGCTGGTAATCCCAGATACCGACTTCAGAGGCACAGGTGATGAGCTTGTCTTTTGTGATGACGTATCGCGCCGGACGCAGACCGTTACGGTCCAGGTTGCAGGCGGCAAAACGACCGTCGGACATAACGATGCCCGCCGGGCCGTCCCACGGCTCCATGTGCATGGAGTTAAAGTCGAAGAAGGCGCGCAGCTCAGGGTCCATATCCGGGTTGTTCTGCCATGCCGGTGGCACCAGCAGACGCATGGCGCGCACGATGTCCATCCCGCCCGCCAGCAGCAGCTCCAGCATGTTGTCCATGGAGCTTGAGTCCGAGCCAGTTTCATTCACGAACGGCGCAGCGTCGTGCAGGTCAGGGATCAGTGGCGTCTGGAACTTATAAGTACGGGCGCGAGCCCACTGGCGGTTACCGGTGATGGTGTTGATCTCGCCGTTGTGCGCCAGATAGCGGAACGGCTGCGCCAGCGGCCAGCGTGGAACGGTGTTGGTGGAGAAGCGCTGGTGGAACAGGCAAATGGCCGATTCCAGACGCAGGTCCGCCAGGTCCAGGTAAAAGCGCGGCAGATCAGCCGGCATACACAGACCTTTATAGATGTTGACCAGGTTCGAGAGGCTACAGACGTAGAACTCTTTATCGTCCTGGAGGCGTTTTTCAATGCGGCGACGGGCGATAAACAGGCGGCGTTCCATATCGCGTGGACGCCAGCCCGCAGGCGCGTTAACAAAAATCTGCTCAATACGAGGCAGTGAGGAGAGGGCGATTTCACCGAGCACCCCTTCGTTGGTTGGCACATCGCGCCAGCCGACAATCGACAGGGTTTCACGCTGAAGTTCTTCTTCGACGATGCGGCGTGAAGCGGCAGCCTTTTCAGGATCCTGGTTCAGGAACAGCATACCGACAGCGTAGTTTTTGGCTAAACGCCAGCCGCGCTCTTCCGCAACGATACGGAAGAAACGATCCGGTTTTTGCAGCAGCAGGCCACAACCGTCGCCGGTTTTACCATCAGCAAGGATGGCGCCACGGTGCTGCATACGGGCCAGTGCGTGAATAGCGGTACGCACTACCTTGTGGCTAGGTTCGCCTTCTATGTGGGCGATCAGGCCGAAACCACAGTTATCCTTCTCAAGGGATTTATCGTACAACATATCAGTGAACCTCCCCAGGCTCGTCGGGCTTCTCTCTGAACTTTACCGTGGCGCACAGGCGCAGAAAGAGCATGGCGACGGGGTTTGCGCTTCATACGCGTACCTCGCATTCGCCCTCTTTTCATCCTTTCGCGCAGGTAAACAAGTTTGAGGACTTGCTTCAGAGGGAATCTCAATTACTGCATAAATATGATGAGCAGGCCGCTCATCCAGAAAGCTTCCAGCGGATTTCCAACTTATCGGGAATTGGTACACAGGTCAAATGGCAATCTTATTTATCCAAAAATGTGCTAAAGAGTGACTATGTATTTGTAAATAAAGAGTATTTAACTATTTTTACATTGATTAAAAGCCCTTGTAGACCGCAACGGAGTGTGATCTGTCTCACTATATGTAAGCGGTATTATCAACGTAGCATGCTAAATAGTGGTTTTAACGCAGAACAATAATCTGGCATGGGTTATAAACCCGCATAAAGTCACTGTTTTTCAGTGCTGGCGCTATAAATGAAAAAAACAATCAGAACATAAGGAAAAGTAATCACAGATGGTGTGAATGAAACTGCAGTAATCTTGAGTATTTATTCATATAGATAAAGGCCGTCCTGGGCGATTGATCCAGGTCATCGCCGACAGAGGCTAAAAATGGCAGGCTTGTCCCCTTTCTTCGGGACGGTCTATCAGATTATGCAGTTACAGAAATTAGTCAATATGTTTGGTGGGGATCTTTTGCAGCGCTACGGGCAAAAGGTTCACAAGCTGACGCTGCACGGCGGTTTTAGCTGTCCGAATCGCGATGGCACCATCGGGCGCGGTGGCTGCACTTTCTGTAACGTGGCCTCCTTTGCTGACGAAGCTCAGCAGCACAAATCTATTGCAGAGCAGCTCGCACATCAGGCCAGCCTGGTCAACCGCGCAAAGCAGTATCTGGCCTATTTCCAGGCGTACACCAGTACCTGGGCGGAAGTGCAGGTGCTGCGGTCCATGTATCAGCAGGCCGTCACGCAGGCAAACATTGTGGGGTTGTGCGTCGGTACGCGTCCGGACTGCGTGCCGGACGCGGTGCTGGACTTGCTCAGTGAGTATAAGGAGCAAGGCTACGAGATCTGGCTGGAACTGGGCTTGCAGACCGCACATGACAAAACCCTGCACCGCATTAACCGTGGCCATGATTTCGCCTGTTACCAGCGCACCACACGCCTCGCGCGCGCGCGTGGGTTGAAGGTCTGTTCACACCTGATTGTCGGTCTCCCTGGCGAAGGGCAGCAGCACGGCCTGGAGACGCTGGAAAAGGTCGTTGAGACCGGCGTGGACGGTATCAAGCTGCATCCGCTACACATCGTTACGGGAAGCATTATGGCGAAAGCCTGGCAAGCGGGGCGGTTAAGCGGTATTGAGCTTGAGGACTATACGGTGACCGCGGGGGAGATGATTCGCCACACGCCGCCGGAGATTGTTTACCACCGCATCTCGGCCAGCGCCCGCCGTCCAACGCTTCTGGCACCGCTCTGGTGTGAGAACCGCTGGACGGGGATGGTGGAAATTGACCGCTATCTGCAGGAAAACGGCGTACAGGGTTCGGCGCTGGGGCGCCCGTGGGTTCCCCCTCTACCGGCGACGTCCGCCTAACAAACTCCCCAGCATGCCGCGTACAATCTGATTGGTGACCTGCCGCGCCGCGCTTTTCGCCATGGTTTGCACCACGCCGTCGCGTTTGCCGCCGCGCGGACCGGTGCTGCCAAACAGAATGTCTTTGAGTCCACCGAGAATGCCGTCATCTACGGCGACGGACTGCCCTTTTGCGGCAGGGGCATCCTGGGACTCCGTTGTTGCCTGCACGCCTTTTTGCAGCATCTCAAACGCAGACTCGCGATCCACCTCGTCTTCGTACTTACCGTAAACCGGAGAATGGTTAATCAGGCCGTTACGTTCATCATCAGTGACGGGCCCCATACGCGAGCAGGGCGCAATCACCATCGCACGTTCCACGATGGATGGGCTGCCCTTCGCATCAAGGAACGATATCAGCGCTTCACCGGTGCCCAGCGCCTGAATGGCGGCTTCGGTATCAAAGGCTGGATTCGCACGCATGGTTTGCGCGGCGGCTTTCACCGCTTTCTGATCCTTTGGCGTGAAGGCGCGCAGGGCATGCTGGACGCGGTTGCCGAGCTGCCCGAGCACGTTATCGGGGATATCCGACGGGTTTTGCGAGACAAACCAGACGCCAACACCTTTGGAACGGATGAGGCGGATGACCTGTTCAATCTTATCCAGCAAGACCTGCGGGGCGTCGTTGAACAGCAGGTGCGCTTCGTCAAAGAAGAACACCAGCTTCGGTTTTTCCAGGTCACCCGCTTCGGGCAGCTGTTCATAAAGCTCGGAGAGCATCCACAGCAGGCTGGCGGCGTAGAGTTTCGGCATCTGGTAGAGCTTCTCTGAGCTCAGAATGTTGATGATGCCTTTTCCACTGCTGTCGGTGCGCATCCAGTCTTTGATATCCAGCATCGGTTCACCAAAGAAGTGTTCGGCACCCTGTTGTTCCAGAGTCAGTAACCCGCGTTGAATCGCGCCGACAGAAGCGCTGCTGATATTGCCGTACTGGTTCTGGAAAGATTTAGCGTTATCCCCGATGTACTGGGTAATGGCCCGCAGATCTTTGAAATCGAGCAGCAGCAGTCCCTGGTCATCGGCGATGCGGAAGATAATATTCAGTACCCCGGACTGGACATCGTTAAGGTTAAGCAGACGGGCGAGCAGCAGCGGGCCGAGGTCGGAGACGGTGGCGCGGACCGGGTGGCCTTTCTCACCGAAGATATCCCATACCACCACCGGGTTGCCGTACGGCGTCCAGTCCGTGATGCCAATATTCTTCAGCCGCTCGAGCAATTTTTCAGAGGCGGTACCCTCCTGAGCCACACCGGTTAAATCGCCTTTCACGTCAGCCATAAAGACCGGCACGCCAATCTCTGAAAGCGACTCCGCCAGCTTCTGCAGGGTGACGGTTTTCCCCGTCCCGGTCGCGCCGGTGATCAGGCCGTGGCGGTTCGCCATCGCGGGCAGCAGATACAGCTCTTTTTCCAGCGTCCGGGCAATTAACAATGGTGTACTCATAATGCGCTTCCTCTCTTAGTCCTGGGTGGAGTATAGGCAACCTGGCAGCAATTTGGCTGAGTAAATTGCTGACTTTGCGGCGCATTATCCAGCGCGGACTATGCTTTTGCATACGGTTAACAAAATAGTGGGAAACTATGTCCAGATTCTTCTTTAACGATCGCAAACAGCTGGTCAACGATGCCATTGAAGGCATACTACTTTCTGCGCCACACGCGAATCTCGTCAAACTCGACATTGATCCTGCCATCAGGATTGTCGCGCGCGGTGACTGGGACAAAAGCCGCGTGGCGGTGATCTCCGGCGGCGGCTCTGGCCACGAGCCCGCGCATGCCGGGTTTGTCGGCAAAGGCATGCTGACGGCTGCCGTCTGCGGCGATCTGTTTGCCTCGCCGAGCGTGGATGCGGTGCTGAATGCCATTGTCGCGGTCACGGGCGATCGCGGCTGTCTGCTGATTATCAAAAATTACACCGGCGATCGGCTGAACTTCGGTCTGGCGGCCGAGAAGGCCAAACGTTACGGGCTGAAGGTCGAAATGGTGATTGTGGCGGACGATATCGCGCTGCCCGACAACAAACAGCCGCGCGGTATTGCCGGTACGGCGCTGGTGCATAAGATTGCGGGCTATGCGGCGGAGCAGGGGAAATCGTTGAGTGAAGTGCGGGATATTGCGCAACAGGCCTGCGATAACCTCTGGAGTCTGGGCGTGGCGATGCAAACCTGCAACCTGCCGGGCAGTGACGATGAAGAGGGACGCATTAAGCAGGGTCATGTCGAGCTGGGGCTGGGGATCCACGGTGAGCCGGGCGCTTCCGTTGTCGACACACAAAACAGCAAAGCGATTATCGACACGCTGGTGACCCCGCTGAAAGCGCAGGCGGGTGAAGGGCGCTTTGCGGTGCTGATTAACAATCTTGGTGGCGTATCGGCGCTGGAAATGGCGTTACTGACCAAAGAGCTGGCGCACTCGGCGCTGAAAGAGAGTATTGCTTATCTTATTGGCCCGGCCCCGCTGGTAAGCGCCCTGGATATGAAGGGTTTTTCGCTGACGCTGCTGAAGCTCAACGATCTATTCGAAAAAGCGCTTCATGAAGAGGTGGAAACGCTCGGCTGGCAGAAACCCGTGGCGTTTGCGCCACTGCGTACCGTCGCACATAGCGCCATCCATGACCGCGTGGAATACACTCCGTCGGAAAACCCACAGGTCGAAAAGTCTGTCTCCTCGGTAGCCAGGACGCTGATCCAACTGGAAAATCGTCTGAACGCGCTGGATGCCAAAGTGGGCGACGGCGATACCGGCTCCACCTTTGCGCAAGGCGCGCGGGATATTGCGCAGCGTCTGGAGGAGCATGCGCTTCCGCTTGATGATGTCTCTAAGCTTCTGCTGCTGGTAGGGGAGCGGCTGGCAACGGTGATGGGCGGATCGAGTGGCGTACTGATGTCGATCTTCTTCACGGCAGCCGGGCAAAAGCTGCATGACGGAAAATCGCTTCCGGATGCGCTGCTGAGCGGGCTGGCGCAAATGAAGCAGTATGGCGGCGCGGATCTCGGCGATCGCACCCTGATCGATGCGCTCCAACCGGCGCTGGAGGCGTTGCAGAAAAATGATCTTCAGGCAGCGGCGCAGGCAGCGCAGCAGGGGGCAGAAGCAACGGCAAAAATGGAGAAAGCAGGAGCAGGGCGCTCGTCGTATGTGAACAAAGAGAACCTGGATGGCGTGATGGATCCGGGGGCGGTTGCGGTGGCAGAAGTATTTAACGTATTGGCACAGCGGTAAAAGTAGGCCGGGTAAGGCGAAGCCGCCACCCGGCAAACTCACATCAAAAATCCGCTTTCAACACCACGCGATACCGGGCTTTCCCGTCGCGTACGTGCTGGATAGCTTCGTTAATTTTCGACATCGGATAAAGCTCGGTGGTGGGTGCCACTTTGGTGCGTCCGGCGAACTTCATCAGCTTGCGCAACTCGTACGGCGTACCGGTCGCAGAACCGGAGACGCTGCGATCCCCGCCGATCAGGGTAAACGCCGGAACCGGCAGAGGCTTCATTACCGCACCCACGGTGTGGAAGTTACCGCCGTAGGCCAGCGCTTCAAAGTATGGCTGCCAGTTGAGATCGACGTTGACGGTGTTGATGATCAGATCAAACTGACCCGCCAGCGCCTTCAGCGCTTCAGGATCGCGGCTGTTCACCACTTTATCCGCACCCATCGCCAGCACTTCCTGTTCTTTTGCCGGGTTCGAGCTGAACGCCGTCACTTCACAGCCCATTGCGTGCAGCAGTTTGATGGCAATATGTCCCAGGCCGCCAATACCAATGACGCCTACGCGGCTGGTCGCAGTGACGTGGTGCATCAGCAGTGGTTTAAAGACGGTGATACCGCCACACAGCAGCGGACCGGCGGATTCAATATCAATGCTCTCCGGCAGGGGGATAACCCATTGCCAGTCGGCACGCAGTTTATCGGCAAATCCGCCTTTGTTCAGAATGGTTGGCACCGCGCCTTCAAGGCAGTTGATCTGGTTGCCGCTGATACAAGCATCACAATGACCGCAGCTGCGTGCCGTCCAGCCAATACCTACGCGCTGGCCGACCTTCAGCCCTTTGTCCTGGGCGGCGCTACCGAGCGCCGCGACGCGACCAATGACTTCATGCCCGGCAATCAGTGGATAGCTCGAGAAGCCCCATTCGTTGTCGATCATCGAGAGATCCGAGTGACAGATCCCGCAGTAATCAACCTGCACTTCGACGTCTTCTGCTTTTAGTTCGCCCGCATCGTATTCGTACAGCTCAAGTTCTGCACCCGCCTGCGGTGCGGCGTAGCTTTTTATCTTCGACATCGTGTTTCCCCCATTGTGGTGTGAACTGAGAGTGTAGAGCATTCAGTTTACGGCCGCTTAACAGAAGGGGGCAGGAACAAAATTTACAGATTTTTCAGCATTCTCACTTCGCAGTCGACGTGGCCCGTGCAGCCCAGCGGCGCATCGATATGCTCAAAGCCAAGATGTTCATACAGGCCGATGGCCTCTTTGAGGAAGGCGGTTGTTTCGAGGTAACAGCGCGTAAAACCCTGAGTACGAGCATGATCAAGGGCGAGCTGCGCCAGTTTTTTTGCCAGCCCTTGTCCGCGAGCGGACGGCAGGAAATACATTTTCTGTAGCTCACAGATGTCCGGCTCGCTGCAGCTCAGCGGCGCAACGCCGCCACCGCCTACTACCTGGCCGTTCTGCTCTATGACCCAATAGGCGTGGCCCGGTTGGCTGTAGAGCTGAAAAAGCTCGTCAAGATTGGGGTCAGCAACGGTATAGCCTTTATCCGCTGTCAGCCCATACTCCGCAGAAACGGTGCGGATAACGGTGGCAATAGCCGGATTGTCCTGCTCAGTGATCCGACGCATCGTCGTCGCGACGGGGGTAATCACGCTCATAGTATTACTCATGACAAAAATTGACACACAACTGCTGTTAATAGCACCGCAGAAAAGGGAGTGCAAGCGAGGAGTTTTCAGGAAGGGTACCCCTTACGCCCTGAAGCGTAAGGGGTAAAAGCATTACAGGGCAGCAATAACCGCCTGCTGCTCAATCAGCTTGGTCTTCGCATCCGCGAAGGCAACCAGACGTTCACGCTCTTTGGCAATGACCGCCTCCGGCGCACGGGCGACAAAGCCTTCGTTCGCCAGTTTGCTTTCGATTTTGCCAATTTCTACGTCGACTTTCGCCACTTCTTTCGCCAGACGCGCCAGCTCAGCATCTTTGTCGATCAGACCTGCCATCGGGATCAGCAGCTCGGCGCCGTCGATGATTTTGGTCACGGAAACCGGACCTTTGTCATCTGCAGGCAGCACGGTGATGCTTTCCAGACGCGCCATCGTTTTCAGGAAGGTGCTGTTCTCGTTCACGCGACGCACGGCAGCCTCGCTGCAGCCGCGCAGCAGCAGTTCCAGCGGCTTGCTCGGGGCGATGTTCATTTCTGCACGAACGTTACGCACGGCAACAATCGCCTGCTTCAGCCATTCGGTATCGGCAGCAGCGGCTTCATCAACGCGCGCAGCATCGAATTCCGGGAACGGCTGCAGCATGATGGTATCGGCATTGATACCTGCAATCACTTTCACGCGCTGCCAGATGGTTTCGGTAATGAATGGAATGACCGGATGCGCCAGGCGCAGCAGACCTTCCAGAACGGTAATCAGCGTGTTGCGCGTGCCGCGCAGCTCCGCTTCAGAACCGCCGTTCATCACCGGCTTCGCCAGCTCCAGGTACCAGTCGCAGAACTGGTTCCAGGTGAATTCATACAGAATGCCCGCTGCGATATCGAAGCGGTAGCTGTCCAGCGCCTCACGGAACGCTTTCACGGTCTGGTTGAATTCCGCCAGGATCCAGCGGTCCGCCAGGGACAGGGTCATCTCGCCGCCGTTGAAGCCGCAATCCTGATCTTCGGTGTTCATCAGCACGAAGCGGCTGGCATTCCACAGCTTGTTACAGAAGTTACGGTAACCTTCCAGACGCTTCATGTCCCAGTTGATGTCGCGGCCGGTCGAGGCCAGCGCCGCCAGGGTGAAGCGCAGGGCGTCGGTACCGTGAGACTCAATCCCGTTCGGGAACTGCTTCTCGGTGCGCTTGCGGATTTTCTCTGCCAGCTGCGGCTGCATCATGTTGCCGGTACGTTTTTCCAGCAGATCTTCCAGCGAAATACCGTCAACCATATCCAGTGGGTCGATAACGTTACCCTTGGATTTGGACATCTTCTGGCCTTCATCATCACGGATCAGACCGGTCATGTAGACGGTATGGAACGGAACCTGAGGCTTGCCGTCTTCGTCTTTGATGAAGTGCATGGTCATCATGATCATGCGCGCAATCCAGAAGAAGATGATGTCGAAACCGGACACCATCACGCTGGTTGGGTGGAACTGACGCAGCGCGTCGGTGTTCTCAGGCCAGCCAAGGGTGGAGAAGGTCCACAGCGCGGAAGAGAACCAGGTATCCAGTACGTCTTCGTCCTGACGCAGCGCAACGTCAGCGCTCAGGTTGTTTTCCTGACGCACTTCGTCTTCGCTGCGGCCAACGTAGACGTTGCCTTCGTTGTCATACCACGCCGGGATGCGGTGACCCCACCACAGCTGACGGGAGATACACCAGTCCTGAATATCACGCATCCAGGAGAAGTACATGTTTTCGTACTGCTTCGGCACAAACTGGATGCTGCCGTTTTCAACCGCTTCCACCGCCGGTTTCGCCAGCACATCGGCACGGACGTACCACTGGTCGGTCAGCATTGGCTCGATAACTACGCCACCGCGATCGCCGTACGGCACGGTCAGGTCGTGAGGTTTAATCTCTTCCAGCAGGCCGAGTGCGTCAACGGCAGCCACAATCGCTTTACGCGCGGCAAAACGTTCCAGTTTCTGGAATTCAGCCGGGATCTCGCTTGAGTAAACGTCAGATTCGTTGCCTTTGGTGTCGTACACTTCTGCGCTTTCACGGATATCACCGTCGAAGGTCAGAATGTTGATCATTGGCAGGGCGTGACGACGACCCACTTCATAGTCGTTGAAGTCGTGCGCCGGAGTGATTTTCACGCAGCCAGTGCCTTTTTCCATGTCGGCGTGTTCGTCGCCCACAATCGGAATACGGCGGTTTACCAGCGGCAGCACCACAAATTTGCCGATCAGATCTTTATAACGCGGATCTTCCGGGTTAACGGCCACGCCAGTATCGCCCAGCAGGGTTTCCGGACGGGTGGTGGCAACGACCAGATAATCTTTACCGTCTGCGGTTTTTGCGCCGTCGGCCAGCGGATAGCGGATGTGCCACATGGAGCCTTTCGACTCGCGGTTTTCCACTTCCAGGTCAGAGATGGCAGTACGCAGTTTCGGATCCCAGTTCACCAGGCGCTTGCCACGGTAAATCAGGTCTTCTTTGTACAGACGGACGAAAACTTCTTTCACGGCATTGGACAGGCCTTCATCCATGGTGAAGCGCTCGCGCTCCCAGTCCACGGAGTTGCCGAGGCGGCGCATCTGACGGGTAATGGTGCCGCCGGATTCCGCTTTCCACTGCCAGATTTTGTCGATGAAGGCGTCGCGACCGTAGTCGTGGCGGGTTTTTCCTTCTTCAGCGGCAATTTTACGCTCAACCACCATCTGGGTCGCGATACCCGCGTGGTCAGTCCCCGCCTGCCACAGGGTGTTTTTACCCTGCATGCGCTGGTAGCGGATCATGGTGTCCATGATGGTCTGCTGGAAAGCATGTCCCATATGCAAACTGCCGGTGACGTTCGGCGGCGGGATCATGATGCAGAAGGACTCTTTGCTTTCGTCGCCGTTAGGCTTGAAATAGCCCTGCTGTTCCCAGTGCTCGTAAAGCGGCTGTTCGATATCGCGTGGGTTATATGTCTTTTCCATTATTTCCAGGTTGCCGTATTCAGGTTAAAACCAGCCAGGCGGTACGCTTTATAGCGTTCGCGCGCCAGTTGTTTCAAAGATTCTTCGTAAGGGACAAAGTCTACCACTTCTGTGAAAGCGGTGGCAAAATCTGCAAAGTCTGCCCGCAGGCTAATGAGAATATCGCGCGCGCTGCTGTTGCGCTTTTGTGGCCAGGCGATCTCGACCGGGGCGCCACCGCGCGGACCTTCGCCCGACAGGTTATGCGGGACAAAACTCTCCGGTGGGCGGGCCCACAGGGCTTCATCAAGGCGAATCGCCTGCTGTTCATCTTCACAGGCAATCAGAACGCGTTTACCTGCGCGCCAACGTTCTGCGGCAATGTCACACACCAGCTGTTCGACGGCGCTGAGGCCATCCTGATGGGTGTCGTTGTCCAGAAGGTAGAACGTTGCATTCTTCATATATGGGGCTTCTTGTCGTGGATTTAAATGCAAAGCCGGGTGGCGATACGCTTACCCGGCCTACGGTTGAGCGACGTTGTCGGCCGGGTAAGGCGAAGCCGCTACCCGGCGTTTTACATCACTCGTCGCCGTTAAAACCCGCACGATTGAGCAGGAACTGCGACAGCAGCGCCACCGGACGGCCGGTGGCACCTTTGGCTTTACCGGAGCGCCATGCGGTACCCGCGATATCCAGGTGTGCCCAGTTATACTTGCGGGTGAAGCGTGCCAGGAAGCAGCCCGCGGTGATAGCCCCGCCAGGACGACCGCCGATGTTCGCCATATCCGCAAAGTTAGACTCCAGCTGTTCCTGGTACTCGTCCCCCAGCGGCAGACGCCATGCGCGATCGCCAGCCTGTTCAGATGCCCCGATAAGCTCGTGCGCCAGCGGATTGTGGTTCGACATCAGTCCGGTGATGTGGTGGCCCAGTGCAATCACGCAGGCACCCGTCAATGTGGCGACGTCAATTACCGCTTCAGGCTCGAAGCGCTCAACGTAGGTCAGCACGTCGCACAGCACCAGACGGCCTTCGGCATCGGTGTTCAGCACTTCAACGGTCTGGCCTGACATCGTGGTCAGCACGTCACCCGGACGATAGGCGCGTCCGCCAGGCATGTTTTCGCAGCCTGCCAGAACGCCGATCACGTTAATGGGCAGCTGGAGCTCCGCGACCATGCGCATCACGCCGTAAACCGCCGCCGCGCCGCACATGTCGTACTTCATCTCATCCATGCCTTCGGCAGGCTTGATGGAGATGCCGCCGGAGTCGAAGGTCAGGCCTTTACCGACGAGCACGACAGGGCGCGCATCTTCGGACGGGTTGCCCTTGTATTCGATGACCGACATTAAGGATTCGTTCTGCGAGCCGTTGCCGACCGCCAGATAGGAGTGCATCCCCAGCTCTTTCATCTGCTGTTCACCGATGACGCGAGTGATGACGTTTTTGCTGTAGGAGTCTGCCAGCTGGCGCGCCTGAGAGGCCAGATAGGCAGCGTTACAGATGTTCGGCGGCATGTTACCGAGGTCTTTCGCCGCTTTAATACCGGCGGCAATCGCCAGACCATGCTGAATAGCGCGTTCGCCGCTGGTCAGTTCGCGACGGGTTGGCACATTGAAGACCATTTTACGCAGCGGACGACGCGGCTCGCTTTTATTGGTCTTCAGCTGATCGAAGCTGTACAGGCTCTCTTTTGCGGTTTCGACCGCCTGACGGACTTTCCAGTAAGTGTTACGGCCTTTAACGTGCAGCTCGGTCAGGAAGCAGACGGCTTCCATTGAACCGGTATCATTCAGCGTATTAATGGTTTTCTGAATGACCTGCTTATACTGACGCTCGTCCAGCTCGCGCTCTTTGCCGCAGCCAATCAGTAGAATACGCTCTGACAGGACGTTTGGAACATGGTGCAGTAACAGCGTCTGCCCAGGTTTGCCTTCCAGTTCGCCACGGCGCAGCAGGGCGCTGATATAGCCGTCACTGATTTTATCGAGTTGCTCGGCGATCGGGGAGAGTCGGCGTGGTTCAAAGACGCCCACAACGATGCAGGCACTCCGCTGTTTCTCCGGGCTACCGCTTTTTACACTGAACTCCATGCACTACGCTCCTGAATCTTAAAGACAACAGCGGCTGCTACGGATAGAATTGAAACCTTTCGTAACTCATGTCCGCTGTTGTGGTGACTTCGTGTTAATCTTACGTTACTACGGTTTCGACACGTCAGAAAAAGTCCTGAAGCGTGAATCCGCCGGATGTTTTAATCTTAGCGATGATTTCGACGACTCAAGAGAATAAATGACGTTTAAGCCATGAAACAAGCGATTTTCCAGCAAAGAGACGGGTTTTTACGGGCGTATTTAAAGTGATAATCATAAGATATCTGGTGCGGGAGACGCTCAAAAGCCAACTGGCGATCCTCTTCATCCTGCTGCTGATTTTTTTCTGTCAGAAGCTGGTTAAGATCCTCGGTGCGGCCGTTGACGGCGAAATTCCAACGAATCTGGTGCTTTCCCTGCTTGGTTTAGGGATCCCGGAAATGGCGCAGCTGATCCTGCCGCTGAGTCTTTTCCTCGGCCTGCTCATGACGCTCGGCAAGCTGTACACCGAGAGTGAAATCACGGTGATGCATGCCTGTGGCCTGAGCAAAGCCGTACTGGTGAAAGCGGCGATGATACTGGCGCTGTTCACGGGGATCGTGGCGGCAGTGAATGTGATGTGGGCGGGCCCCATGTCTTCTCGTCATCAGGACGAAGTGCTGGCCGAAGCGAAAGCGAACCCCGGCATGGCGGCGTTAGCGCAGGGGCAGTTCCAGCAGGCGACCGACGGTAACTCTGTGCTGTTCATTGAGAGCGTTGACGGCAGTAAATTCAACGATGTATTCCTGGCCCAGCTGCGACCTAAAGGTAACGCGCGTCCATCCGTCGTGGTGGCAGATTCCGGTCAGCTGGCGCAGAGTAAAGATGGTTCGCAGATTGTCACGCTGAATAAAGGCACTCGCTTTGAAGGCACCGCGATGCTGCGCGACTTCCGTATTACGGATTTCCAGAACTATCAGGCTATTATCGGCCATCAGGCGGTGGCGCTCGATCCGACGGATACCGAGCAAATGGATATGCGTACATTGTGGAACACCGACACCGACAGAGCGCGTGCAGAGTTCCACTGGCGTATTACGCTCGTATTCACCGTGTTTATGATGGCACTGATTGTGGTTCCGCTGAGCGTGGTGAACCCGCGTCAGGGGCGCGTGCTCTCTATGCTGCCAGCGATGCTGCTTTACCTGATCTATTTCCTGCTGCAAACCTCTATTCGCTCTAACGGCGCGAAGGGTAAGCTGGATCCTATGGTCTGGACGTGGTTCGTTAACAGCTTGTACATCTTACTGGCGCTGGGATTAAACCTGTGGGATACGGTGCCAGTGCGCCGCATACGTGCCCGATTTTCGCGTAAAGGAGCCATCTAATGCAGGCGTTTGGCGTTCTTGACCGCTATATCGGTAAAACCATTTTTACCACCATCATGATGACGTTGTTCATGCTGGTGTCGCTCTCCGGCATTATCAAATTTGTCGACCAGCTGAAAAAAGCCGGGCAGGGCAGTTATGACGCGCTGGGCGCGGGGATGTACACCCTGCTCAGCGTGCCAAAAGATGTGCAGATCTTCTTCCCAATGGCGGCCCTGCTGGGGGCACTCCTCGGGCTGGGCATGCTGGCACAGCGCAGCGAGCTGGTGGTGATGCAGGCCTCAGGCTTTACCCGTATGCAGGTTGCGCTGTCGGTAATGAAAACCGCTATCCCGCTGGTGCTGTTGACCATGGCGATTGGTGAGTGGGTGGCACCGCAGGGCGAGCAGATGGCGCGTAACTATCGTGCTCAGGCCATGTACGGTGGTTCACTACTCTCGACGCAGCAAGGGCTGTGGGCGAAAGATGGTAAAAACTTCGTCTACATCGAACGGGTAAAAGGCGATGATGAACTGGGCGGCGTGAGCATCTACGCCTTCAATGACCAGCGCCGCCTGGAGTCAGTACGACATGCCTCTTCGGCAAAGTTTGACCCCGAACATAAGCAGTGGCGTTTGTCGCAGGTGGATGAATCTGACCTGACCGATCCAAAACAGATCACCGGTTCGCAGACCGTCAGCGGCACGTGGAAGACCAACCTCACGCCGGATAAACTCGGCGTCGTGGCGCTGGATCCTGATGCGCTCTCTATCAGCGGCTTGCACAACTATGTGAAGTACCTGAAGGCGAGCGGGCAGGATGCCGGACGTTATCAGCTCAACATGTGGAGCAAGATCTTCCAGCCGATGTCCGTGGCGGTAATGATGCTGATGGCGCTGTCGTTTATCTTCGGTCCGCTGCGTAGCGTACCGATGGGCGTGCGCGTGGTGACGGGGATCAGCTTCGGTTTTGTCTTCTACGTTCTCGATCAGATCTTCGGACCGCTGACGCTGGTGTACGGTATCCCGCCGATTATTGGCGCGCTGCTGCCGAGTGCCAGTTTCTTCCTGATCAGCCTCTGGCTGCTTTTGAAACGCTCCTGACAGACCTCTCCTCGCTTCCGGTTGACCGGGAGCGAGGCTAATCTCCTGTTTCACCCCGCACTTTTTCTCACAACCTTCAACGCCCTGCCCCGAATTTGAGTATTATTGAGCGATAAAGTCGTGAAGGGATCCTCTATGAAGCAAATTCGAATGCTTGCCCAGTATTACGTCGACCTGATGATGAAGCTTGGGCTGGTGCGTTTCTCCATGCTGCTGGCGCTGGCGCTGGTCGTTCTGGCCATTGTCGTGCAAATGGCCGTCACCATGGTTCTGCATGGCCAGGTTGAGAGTATCGACGTCATCCGCTCTATCTTCTTTGGCTTGCTTATTACTCCCTGGGCCGTCTATTTCCTTTCCGTCGTGGTTGAACAGCTTGAGGAGTCTCGTCAGCGCTTGTCAAAACTGGTGGATAAACTGGAGGAGATGCGCGAGCGCGATCTGAAACTCAACGTTCAGCTTAAAGACAACATTGCGCAGCTGAATCAGGAAATTTCAGATCGTGAGAAGGCGGAGGCGGAGCGTCAGGCCACGCTGGAACAGCTGAAAGTTGAAATGAAAGAGCGCGAGGTGACGCAGATCCAGCTTGAGCAGCAATCCTCTTTCCTGCGTTCGTTCCTGGATGCTTCGCCGGATCTGGTGTTCTACCGCAACGAAGATAAAGAGTTTTCCGGCTGTAACCGGGCGATGGAACTCCTGACCGGAAAAAGCGAGAAGCAGTTGATTCACCTGAAGCCGCAGGACGTTTACTCTGAGGAGGCGGCCGCCAAGGTCATGGAAACGGACGAAAAAGTGTTCCGCCATAACGTCTCGCTGACCTACGAGCAGTGGCTGGATTATCCGGATGGCCGCAAAGCCTGCTTTGAGATCCGTAAAGTGCCCTATTATGACCGCGTAGGGAAACGCCACGGCCTGATGGGCTTCGGCCGCGATATCACCGAGCGTAAGCGCTATCAGGATGCCCTGGAGCGCGCCAGCCGCGATAAAACTACCTTTATCTCCACCATTAGCCACGAACTGCGTACGCCGCTCAATGGCATTGTGGGGCTGAGCCGTATTTTGCTGGATACCGATCTCACTGCAGAGCAGGAAAAGTACCTGAAAACAATTCATGTCTCGGCGGTTACGCTGGGTAATATCTTCAACGATATTATCGATATGGATAAGATGGAACGCCGTAAGGTTCAGCTTGATAACCAGCCGATTGATTTCACCAGTTTCCTTGCCGATCTGGAAAATCTGTCTGGTCTTCAGGCGCAGCAGAAAGGGCTGAGGTTCGTCATGGAGCCCACCCTGCCGCTGCCGCATAAAGTGGTTACCGACGGTACGCGGTTGCGCCAGATCCTGTGGAACCTGATCAGCAACGCGGTGAAATTTACCCAGAAAGGGCAGGTGGCGGTGCGTATCCGCTATGACGCAGGCGACATGCTGCACTTCGAGGTGGAGGACTCCGGGATCGGTATTCCACAGGAAGAGCAGGACAAAATTTTCGCGATGTACTACCAGGTGAAGGACAGCAACGGCGGAAAACCTGCCACCGGGACCGGTATTGGCCTTGCGGTGTCTAAACGGCTGGCGAAGAGCATGGGCGGTGATATTACCGTTGCCAGCCAGCCGGGCAAAGGATCAACCTTTACGCTGACGGTGCATGCGCCAGCTGTGGCGGAAGAAGTTGAGGATACCTTTGAAAACGACGATATGCCGCTGCCAGCCCTGCACGTCCTGCTGGTGGAAGATATTGAGCTGAACGTCATTGTGGCGCGCTCTGTGCTGGAAAAACTGGGCAACAGCGTGGATGTGGCAATGACCGGTAAAGCCGCGCTGGAGATGTTTACACCGGGCGAATATGACCTCGTTCTGCTGGATATCCAGTTGCCGGATATGACCGGGCTGGATATCTCGCGTGAACTGACGCGTCAGTACGCGGCTGACGAACTGCCGCCGCTGGTGGCGCTAACGGCAAACGTACTGAAAGACAAAAAAGAGTATCTCGACGCCGGTATGGACGATGTACTCAGCAAGCCGCTGGCGGTGCCTGCTCTGACCGCCATGATCAAGAAGTTCTGGGATACCCGTGATGAAGAGGAGAGCACCATGACGTCTGTTGATAGCGCAAAAGCCCAAACGATACTCGATACCGCGATGCTGGAGCAATACATTGACCTGGTCGGCCCGAAACTGATTACCGACGGTCTGGCTGTGTTTGAAAAAATGATGCCGGGCTATCTGAGCGTGCTGGAGTCAAACCTGACGGCGCGGGACCAGAAGGGCATCGTGGAAGAAGGGCATAAAATCAAAGGGGCCGCCGGCTCGGTCGGGTTACGCCACCTGCAGCAGCTGGGCCAACAGATTCAGTCGCCTGATTTACCCGCCTGGGAAGATAACGTGGGTGATTGGGTTGAAGAGATGAAACAAGAGTGGCAGAACGATGTGGCGGTGCTTAAAGCCTGGGTGGACGCCAGAAAAAAATGACCCCGGTTTAACCGGGGTGCGCGAATACTGCGCCAACACCAGGGAAATCGTGGCTGCGCCTGTTTTTAAACGTTATTTTCGAATGGGCGCCGCCTGAAAAATTTAGGCCGCACGCAGATAAGATAGCAAATCTTAAATGGTTTGTTACATGAATCAGTGAAATGTGTGAAGCATAGCGTTTTAATCAAAATTATTAATGTGCTTCAGCAAGTTGCAAAGAAGGATCGTCAAGATGAAAAAAATGGGTGTCGTCCTGAGCGGATGCGGTGTTTATGATGGCTCAGAGATACATGAAGCCGTAATTACCCTACTGGCCCTGGCAAAACAGGGCGCAGAGGTGATGTGTTTTGCGCCAGATAAAAATCAGGCGGATGTCATTAACCATCTGACCGGCGAGCCAATGGCCGAAACCCGTAATGTGTTGATTGAAGCCGCGCGTATTGCCCGGGGAGAAATTCGTCCGCTGGCCCAGGCAAATGCTGCTGAACTGGATGCGCTCATTGTGCCGGGTGGCTTCGGTGCCGCGAAAAATCTCAGCACTTTTGCTGCTGAAGGCGCGGCTTGCAAGGTGGACGCGGATTTAAAAGCGCTGGCGCAGGCGATGCATGCGGCGGGTAAGCCGCTGGGCTTTATCTGCATTGCACCGGCCATGCTGCCAAACATTTTTGATTTCCCGTTACGGCTGACAATCGGGACCGATATCGATACTGCTGAGGTCATCGAGGAGATGGGTGGCGAACACGTTCCGTGCCCGGTCGATGACATTGTCGTGGATGAAGAGAACAAAATCGTCACCACGCCCGCGTACATGCTGGCGCAGAATATCGCGCAAGCGGCTGAGGGTATTGAAAAACTGGTAGCCCGGGTACTGGTGCTGACGGAATGAGCCGACAGTCTTCCGCAGGAAAATGGGTGAAATACCTTCTTTTGCGCATCCTACTCGTGCTGGCGGTGTTCTGGGGAGGCGGACTGGCCGTGTTCAGCATTTTGCCAGTACCGTTTTCAGCCGTTATGGTTGAGCGTCAGCTCAGCGCGTGGTTCTCCGGTGATTTTGGCTATGTCGCGCATTCTGACTGGGTGAGTACGGACGAGATCTCACCGTGGATGGGGCTGGCAGTCATCGCGGCGGAAGATCAGAAGTTCCCGGAGCACTGGGGGTTCGATGTGGCCGCGATTGAAAAGGCGCTTGCCCATAACGAACGCCATGAAAATCGCGTGCGCGGTGCGTCTACCCTGTCGCAACAGACGGCAAAAAATCTGTTCCTGTGGGATGGCCGAAGCTGGGTGCGAAAAGGGCTGGAAGCGGGGCTGACCCTGGGAATGGAAACAGTCTGGAGCAAAAAGCGCATTCTGACTGTCTATCTCAATATTGCCGAGTTTGGGGAGGGGGTATTTGGTGTCGAAGCTGCATCACAACGCTATTTTAATAAACCTGCCAGCAGGCTAAGCATGTCGGAGGCCGCGCTGTTAGCCGCTGTACTGCCTAATCCTCTTCGCTTTAAGGCCAGTGCCCCATCAGGCTATGTGCGAAGCCGTCAGGCGTGGATCATGCGTCAGATGCGACAGCTGGGTGGAGAGGGGTTTATGCAGCGTAATCATCTGATGTAGGGCGGGTAAGCGCAGCGCCACCCGCCAGAATGGCAGACCTAATCTTCGTCAAACCCGGCATTAAACAGCGCAATCACCGCCGCCAGCGCTTCCTCTTCCTGAGGGCCGGTGGCTTCGACCTCAATCTGGCGCCCTTTGGCAGAATCCAGCATCAGCAGGGCGATAACGCTGTTCGCTTCCGCTTCGGTGCCTTCATCATTGCGCAACAGAACTTCTGCATCAAAACCCTGCATCAGCTCAAACAGTTTCATCGCCGGGCGTGCATGCATTCCCAGCTTGTTGGTGATCTCAACGGTTTGTTTTACGGTCATGTTTTACGTTTTTCCAGCGTGCGATGACGGGACTGAACGTTCTTGCCGCGCGAGCGGAAATAGTCGGCCAGCTGTTCGGCAATGTAGACCGAACGATGTTTACCGCCGGTACAGCCAATCGCCACCGTCAGGTAGCTACGATTGTTTGTCTCCAGCATAGGTAACCATAGCTCAAGGTAGCTTCGCGTCTGGTAGATAAAATTGTGAACTTCTGTGTGCCTGTCGAGGAACGCCGCAACGGGTTTATCCAGGCCGGTCATAGGACGCAGTTTAGGATCCCAGTGCGGGTTCGGCAGGAAGCGCACGTCGAAAACATAGTCCGCATCAATCGGAATACCGTGCTTAAAGCCAAAGGATTCGAACACCATCGTCAGTTCGCGCTCGCGTTTGCCCAGCAGGCGGGTACGCAACATTTCCGCCAGTTCATGAACGGACATCTCTGAGGTATCGACAATCAGGTCGGCACGTGAACGCAGCGGTTCCAGCAGATCGCTCTCTTCGTCGATGGCGCTTTCCAGCGAGAGATTTTTACTGGAAAGCGGGTGCAAACGCCGGGTATCGCTGTAGCGGCGGATCAGGGTATTGCGATCGGCATCGAGAAACAGCAGCTGAGGCGAGAACGCGTCAGGCAGGTTACTCATTGCCTGCTCGAAGATTTCAGGTGACTCGGGCATGTTACGAACGTCGATACTGACGGCAGCAGAGGTTTGTCTCTGCGCCAGGGTACGCGCCAGATCGGGCAATAACACCACCGGCAGGTTATCTACGCAGTAAAAACCCATGTCTTCCAGCGCGCGCAGGGCAACGGATTTCCCCGACCCTGAACGACCGCTGACAATCATCAGCACCATGTTCCGTTTCTCCTCAGGACAACAGATGTGAAGGCCATCTCCTGGTTACGCGTCATCCTGATTGCCTTCTGCTTCAGTGATAATCTGATAAAGCTCTTCATCACTTTGGGCTGAGCGCAGTCGACGGCAGATGGTTTTATCGGCCAGACGTTTAGCGACCAGCGAAAGCGTGTGTAGATGGGTTTTGGTCTGGTCGGCAGGAACCAGCAGCGCGAAGAGGAGATCGACGGGCTGATTATCAATGGCATCAAAGGCAATTGGCGTTTCCAGTTGCACAAACACACCGACGGCACGCAGGGTGTCCTCTTCCAGTTTGCCGTGCGGGATCGCGATGCCGTTGCCGATACCGGTACTGCCCATCTTTTCACGGGTCAGGATCGCTTCGAACACCACCTGCGGCGGCAGGCCCAGCTGTTTTGCAGCCAGTTCACTGATGATCTCCAGCGCACGTTTTTTGCTCTGGCAGTGAACGGCACTGCGGGTACATTCCTGGTTAAGGACATTGCTCAGTTGAAGAGCGGAATCGTTGTTCATCATAATTTCACCTAAGCGCTAACTGTACAAATGGCCTGTTGTTTTTCACAACAGGCCGTCCTGCACCCGTTAACTGCCCGGACAATTAGTGTTGTTTCAGTTTATCTTTATGTTTATTGAGCTGTCGCGCAAGCTTATCAATCAAGCCGTCGATAGCAGCGTACATGTCTTGCCCTTCCGCACTGGCATGGAGTTCACCCCCGTTTACATGCAGGGTCGCATCCGAGATATGAGTCACTTTCTCCACTTTCAACACAACGTAGACCTGGTTGATCCTTTCGAAATACTGCTCGAGTTTCGCGAACTTAGCGTTCACAAAATCACGTAAGGCCTCAGTAATCTCGACATTGTGTCCTGTGATATTGAGCTGCATAGTGTCTTCCTTATCGGTTGTGTCACACCAGTTGTTTACGCTGGTTTGACGGCGGAATGGATAAAGACTCTCGATACTTCGCAACAGTACGACGTGCCACCATAATACCCTGATCGGACAGCATGGTGGTTAACTTACTGTCACTCAGTGGCTTCGCGGGGTTCTCCGCGGCGATCAACTTCTTCACCAGTGCGCGAATCGCCGTTGACGACGCTTCGCCGCCGCCCTCGGTACTCACGTGGCTGGAGAAGAAATACTTAAGCTCAAAAATACCGCGCGGACTGTGCAGATACTTCTGCGTGGTGACGCGGGAAATGGTTGATTCATGCATCTCGACGGCCTGAGCGATATCCGCCAGTACCATCGGTTTCATATATTCTTCGCCCTGCTCAAAGAATGCCTGCTGCTGTTCGACGATACAGCGGCTCACGCGAAGCAGGGTATCATTTCGGCTCTCCAGACTCTTGATCAACCATCGCGCTTCCTGAAGGTTGCTACGAATATATTGATTATCGGCGTCGTTGCGCGCGCTGGTGCACATGGAGGCGTACTGCTGGTTGATTTGCAGGCGAGGGATGCTGTCAGAGTTCAGTTCAACGACCCAGCGGTCGTTATGTTTTCTGACCAGCACGTCCGGGATCACGTACTCGGGTTCACTCGTCTGGATCGACTGACCAGGCCGCGGATCGAGGGACTGAATCAGATTCACCGCCTCTTTCAGCACCTCTTCTTTGAGGCGCGTAACGCGCATCAGGCTACGAAAGTCGTGGTTAGCGAGAAGATCCAGATGATCGCTGATGATTAAGCGTGCTTCGTCGAGCCATGGCGTCTCTTTGCTGAACTGAGAAAGCTGGATCAGCAGGCAGTCGCGCAGATCTTTCGCTGCCACGCCTACGGGATCGAAACGCTGAATACGTTTCAGAACGGCTTCAATCTCTTCCAGCTCAATCTCTTCATCGCCCATGCTCTCCAGAATGTCGTCCAGCGTGACGGTCAGATAGCCGGTGTCATCAACGGCGTCGACAATGGAGGTGGCAATGGCACGATCGGTATCGGAGAACGGGGTCAGCTCCACCTGCCACATCAGGTAATCCTGCAGCGACTGGGTGGTTTCGCCCTGATAAACCGGTAGCTCATCGTCCTGGTAGTCTGCACGCGTACCGGAAGGGGTGCCGGCGGTATAAATTTCATCCCAGCTGGCATCCAGAGGAAGCTCGTCCGGCATCTCTTTTTGTTCGAGCGCATCTGCGGTGTCGAGCGATTCTGTATCCTGGGACTGCTGTGTATCTACCTCATCATGAAGATCGGCTTGCTCCAGCAGGGGATTGCTGTCCAGCGCTTGCTGGAGCTCCTGCTGGAGTTCTAAGGTGGACAGTTGCAACAGACGAATTGCCTGCTGTAACTGCGGCGTCATCGCCAGTTGTTGGCTGAGCCTTAATTGCAAACCTTGCTTCATGTTCAGAGCATTTTTCTCCGGTTCGGCGTTACGTTACCTCTACCCTATCAGAGTCTGAAGTCTTCCCCAAGATAGACGCGCTTAACATGATCGTTTTCGAGGATCTGCTGCGGCGTACCGTGGGCGATCAGATTGCCCTGGCTCACAATGTACGCGCGCTCACAGACGGCAAGCGTTTCACGCACGTTGTGGTCGGTGATCAGCACGCCAAGCCCGCTGTCACGCAGATGCTCAATGATACGTTTAATGTCGATGACGGAGATTGGGTCAACACCGGCAAACGGTTCATCCAGAAGGATAAATTTCGGGTTTGCAGCCAGCGCGCGCGCAATCTCAACACGACGGCGTTCACCGCCGGACAATGCCTGACCCATGCTGTCGCGCAGGTGCTCGATGTGAAACTCTTCCATCAGCTCGTTGGCGCGATCCTGACGCTGTTCGCTGGTCAGGTCGTCACGAATTTGCAGAACCGCCATCAGGTTATCAAAGACGCTCAGACGGCGGAAAATAGAGGCTTCTTGCGGCAGATAGCCGATGCCACGGCGCGCGCGCGCGTGCTGTGGCAGCAGGCTGATGTCTTCATCATCGATGATGATGTTGCCGGCATCACGCGGGACAATGCCAACCACCATGTAGAAGGTGGTGGTTTTACCCGCACCGTTAGGGCCAAGCAGGCCCACAATTTCGCCGGAGTTGACGGTCAGACTGACATCTTCTACGACACGGCGGCCCTTATAGGCCTTCGCGAGATTTTTTGCAGTTAATGTTGCCATAACGAATTAGTTACTCTTCTTCTGTGCAGGGGCCTGACCCTTGCCTTTATCCTGCAGCTGAGACGGAACCAGCACGGTGGTTACGCGTTTGCCTTTCTCGCTGGAGGCCTGCATTTTTTGCTCTTTCACCAGATAGGTGATCTTGTCGCCGGTAATGTTGCTGTCCAGCTGTTCCAGATACGCGTTTCCGGTCAGGATAACCAGGTCTTTCGCCAGCTCATAGTGCATATGCGAGGCGCGGCCTTTCACCGGCTTGCCGTTGTCCTGCATCTGGTAGAAGGTGGCCGGGTTGCCGTAACCATCAATGATCTCTTTGCCCTGCTCGCCACCCGGACGGGTAACGACCACTTTATCGGCGTTAATTTTGATGGTGCCCTGCGTCATCACGACGTTACCCGTGAAGGTGACGACGTTACCCTGCATATCGAGGGACTGAGTGTCAGACTCGATGTGGATCGGCTGGTCGGTATCGCCCGTTACAGCAAGCGCGGGGAGACTGGCCGCCAGCATCGCGCTGGCGATAATTACTTTAAGGCTGAGTTTGTTTGTTTTGAATTTCATAGGAGGTTCTAACCTTTTCAATCAGCTCGGCGTTCTTGCTGCGTAAGTTCCCGCGCATTCTTAAACCGCTGGAATTAAATGTTGTGCCATACAGTGTGACCAGATCCTGCGAGGTCACGTCCTGGGTTACCAGGTTGATCTGGGCATTATCGGTCGTAATTTTCCGCAGTTGCGAGTCAGCGGTCAGGGCGTTGACTTCAACGTGGCCATACAGATAAAGCATACGGTCATTTGTCAGTTTGGCCCGATCTGACTTAATTGACCACGTCGGCACTTTGTCTTTATCGAATGTGGTCATGACGGGTTGGGTAAACCACGAAACGCCCTCATCGGAAAAATATTCCACATGCTGGGCAACCAGGCGATAGTTAAGCGCACCTTCCGGGCTATAGACCACGGTGTCGCTGTGATCGCTTTTGTAGGTTGGATCGTTATTGTTGATCACTTCCTTTTGCGTATCGTCGCGATCGGCCAGGTTCACGCCAATCAATACCAGTGCGACAAGCGAAAGCAGAATGATAACCCAACGTCTGGTTTTACTCATATTGATTGCCCTTTGGCCTCATCAAGCTTGCCCTGCGCCAGCAGAAGCAGGTCGCAGACTTCACGTACGGCACCACGGCCACCGTTGATGTGGGTAACGTAGTCAGCGCGTGGGAGCAGCAACGGGTGAGCGTCAGCAACCGCAATGCTGAGACCGACTTCAGCCATCACTGGCCAGTCAATCAAATCGTCCCCGACATAGGCCACGTTTTCCGGCGCGATCGCCAGTTTACCCAGTAAATCGTTGAACGCTGCCATCTTATCGGATTGCCCCTGATACAGATGGGTAATCCCTAAGGTTTCACAGCGGTCTTCTACCAGTTTAGCTTTCCGCCCGGTGATGATAGCCACCTCGATACCCGAGGTGAGCGCGCAGCGAATTCCGTAGCCATCGCGGACGTTAAACGCTTTCAGCTCTTCGCCATGATTGCCCATGTAAATCAGGCCATCGGAGAGTACGCCATCGACATCAAGGATGAGCAGACGAATATTTTCCGCCTTTGCCATCATCTGGGTACTAACCGGTCCATAACAGGTTGCAAGGGATGCACCCGCATTACTCATTGTCTTATCCTTCATTACACTACGCCTGCGCGCAGCAGATCATGCATATGTACCACACCCAGCAACTGGTCGCCATCGGCAACCATAACGGAGGTGATATGGCGGGACTGCATCAGGTTCAGCACATCCACGGCCAGCGTACCCGGACGCACGCGAATCCCGCCGGGCGTCATGACATCGGCAATGCCAAGTGTACGGACATCTACACCCATGTCGAACACGCGACGCAGGTCGCCATCGGTGAAGATCCCCTGAATTTTCATCAGGTCGTCACACACGACCGTCATGCCCAGATTCTTGCGGGTGATTTCCAGCAGCGCATCACGCAGGGAGGCCTCTTTACTGACGTGAGGGATCTCATCCCCTGTGTGCATAATGTCGTTTACCCGAAGCAGCAGCTTGCGTCCCAGCGCGCCACCCGGGTGGGAAAGCGCGAAGTCCTCCGGCGTAAAACCACGCGCTTCCAGCAACGCAACGGCAAGTGCATCGCCCATGACCAGGGCCGCGGTGGTACTGGACGTTGGCGCCAGACCGAGAGGACAGGCTTCTTTGGGTACTTTTACGCACAGGTGAATATCGGCTGCACGCGCCATGCTGCTTTCCGGGCGGCTGGTCATGCAAATCAGCGGCACCTGCAGGCGCTTCAGTACCGGGATTAGCGCCAGGATTTCATTGGATTCACCGGAGTTGGACAGCGCGATGACAACATCCTGCGGCGTGACCATCCCCAGGTCGCCGTGTGCGGCTTCTCCCGGGTGGACAAAGAAGGAGGAGGTTCCGGTGCTGGCAAACGTTGCCGCCATTTTGCGGCCAATATGACCGGATTTGCCCATCCCCATCACCACGACTTTACCGGCACAGTAAAACATCTTCTCACAGGCCAGACTAAAATCCTGATTAATGTACTGATCTAACTGCGCCAGACCTTCACGTTCAATCTCCAGAACGTCTTTGCCTGCTTTCTGAAAGTCAAAACCCGGCTGCAATTCTATTTGCGACATAATGCGTTTCCGTTTACCCAGAGAGAAGAGGCGAGAGCCAGTACAGCATCGCCATCCATACGATAAATCCACCTGTCAGCAGCGCACCTGCGCCTTTGCCGATCTGTCGTTGCCGCCGCCAGCAGAGCAGGGCGAATATCACGCTGACCAGCAACATCACTCCGTAATCGCGAGAGAATGCCAGAGGGTTGAAGGGCCCTGGCGTAATCAGGGCCGGCAGACCCATCACAATCGCGATATTAAATATGTTGGAACCGATGATATTACCAATGGCAATGTCATCTTCCCCTTTACGTGCCCCCGCAATGGCGGTGGCCAGCTCCGGCAGGCTGGTGCCGATAGCAATCACCGTCAGGCCAATCGTCAGTTCACTCATGGCGTAAAAGTTCGCCAGCACCGTCGCGTTATCCACGACCATGCGCGTTGCCATCGGCATAATAATCAGCGCGACGCCAAGCCAGAGCAGAGCGACCGGTAGCGTACCTTCGCGCGGGAGTTCGGCGACCTGCTCACGCGTGAGGCTGTCATGACCCAGCTTCTCAGCCTGGCGGGCGATTTTAACACTATACAGCAGCCAAATGACGGCCAGCGCCAGCAGGAAAATGCCGTCGCTGTAGCTCAGTACGCCATCATAAAATACGCAGCCTGCCAGCAGACTTACGATTAACATTAGCGGCAATTCCCGGCGCAGAACATCAGAATGCACGCGAAATGGATGGAGCAGCGCCGCCAGGCCCAGGATCAGTAAGATGTTGACGATGTTAGAGCCAATCGCGGTGCCAATTGCAAGGTCTAACTGACCGTGCAACGATGCCGAGACAGAGACGATGATTTCAGGAAGCGACGTGCCAACACTGACAACGGTCATCCCGATGACAACCGGCGGTACGCCCGTCAGGCGACACAGGATTGATGCAGCAAACACTAAACGGTCAGCACTGTAGACCACCAAAAGTAAACCAATTATTAACAGTGCTGTTGCTAAAAGCATCAAAAGTCCTTTCTTCAGGTATACTTGTCGGTCCATCGCGCGGGAATGGCTGGACTGCATACGGTCTGAGGCGTAACGAATTCCTAATTTTGACTTTATGCGCCGGAAAAGTAAAACAAATGCCAGCTTTCGCTAACCTCAATGGCTAATATTCTGTAAAAATGCTGAGTTTAGGGCTGATTCAGGCTGCACGCTTAAACGTGAGCAGGGTAAGAAAGGAACCATAAATGAGCCAAACGATGGCGAATTTAGTCGATGTCCGCGGTGTGAGTTTCTCGCGTAGTAATCGATTGATATTCGATGATATTTCGTTGACCGTACCGCGTGGCAAAATTACCGCCATCATGGGGCCGTCCGGGATCGGTAAAACGACCCTTCTGCGCCTTATTGGTGGGCAGATACCACCTGACAGCGGTGAAATCCTCTTCGATGGCGAAAACATCCCGGAGATGTCGCGCTCGCGCCTGTATACTGTCCGCAAACGTATGAGTATGCTCTTTCAGTCGGGGGCGCTGTTCACCGACATGAACGTCTTTGATAACGTGGCTTATCCGCTGCGAGAACATACCAGCCTGCCGCCTGAACTGCTGAAAAGCACGGTGATGATGAAGCTTGAAGCTGTCGGTCTGCGGGGGGCTGCCAAACTGATGCCTTCAGAACTGTCTGGCGGGATGGCGCGACGTGCCGCACTGGCGCGAGCCATTGCATTAGAACCCGATTTAATCATGTTCGACGAACCGTTTGTCGGACAGGATCCCATCACGATGGGCGTGCTGGTGAAGCTTATCTCTGAACTGAACAGCGCGCTCGGCGTAACCTGTATTGTGGTGTCTCACGATGTACCGGAAGTGTTGAGCATTGCCGATTACGCCTATATCGTGGCGGACAAAAAGATCGTCGCACACGGCAGCGCCCAGGCGCTTCAGGAAAATTGCGATCCGCGCGTGCGGCAATTCCTCGATGGTATTGCTGACGGACCCGTACCGTTCCGCTACCCGGCGGGCGATTATCGTGACGATTTACTGGGATTAGGGAGTTAAGCCACTCATGCTGTTAAATGCGTTGGCCGCCCTTGGACACCGTGGCATAAAAACCATCAGGACGTTCGGGCGTGCCGGATTAATGTTATTCAACGCGCTGGTTGGCAAGCCGGAGTTTCGCAAGCAAGCGCCTCTGCTGGTGCGGCAGCTTTATAATGTCGGTGTGCTGTCGATGCTCATCATCATTGTCTCCGGCCTGTTTATCGGTATGGTGCTGGGGCTGCAGGGCTACCTCGTTCTGACCACCTACAGTGCGGAAACCAGCCTCGGGATGCTGGTGGCGCTCTCACTGCTGCGTGAACTGGGGCCGGTTGTGGCGGCGCTGCTGTTCGCCGGTCGTGCAGGATCAGCACTCACGGCAGAAATTGGCCTGATGCGCGCCACCGAGCAACTCTCCAGCATGGAGATGATGGCGGTCGACCCGCTGCGTCGGGTCATCTCTCCGCGTTTCTGGGCGGGGGTGATCTCGTTACCGCTACTGACTATTCTGTTTGTCGCCGTGGGGATCTGGGGTGGTTCGCTGGTGGGGGTCCACTGGAAAGGCATTGATGCCGGTTTCTTCTGGTCCGCCATGCAGGATGCCATCGATCTGCGAATGGATCTGGTTAACTGCCTGATTAAAAGCGTGGTATTTGCCATTACGGTCACCTGGATCGCCTTGTTCAATGGTTATGATGCCATTCCGACGTCGGCGGGCATTAGCCGTGCAACTACACGTACTGTCGTACATTCGTCGCTGGCCGTACTGGGTCTGGATTTTGTGCTCACCGCACTGATGTTTGGGAATTGAGTTCATGCAAACGAGAAAAAATGAAATTTGGGTCGGCGTGTTTCTGCTGCTGGCGCTGCTGGCCGCACTGTTTATCTGTCTGCGAGCGGCGGATATCACCTCAGTGCGCACCGAGCCGACGTACCGTGTCTATGCCACCTTCGATAATATCGGCGGCCTGAAAGCGCGCTCACCGGTGCGTATTGGTGGCGTTGTTATTGGGCGTGTATCAGACATAACGCTTGATGAGAAAACGTATCTGCCGCGCGTTGCGATGGATATCGAAGAGCGTTACAACCACATTCCGGACACCAGCTCCCTGTCAATCCGTACTTCCGGCCTGCTGGGAGAGCAATACCTGGCGCTCAACGTTGGCTTTGAAGACCCTGAGCTTGGAACGACTATCCTTAAAGACGGTAGCGTTATCCAGGATACGAAGTCCGCGATGGTGCTGGAAGATATGATTGGTCAGTTCCTTTACAACAGTAAAGGGGATGATAAAAAGTCTGACGATGCCCCTGCGCAGAGTGAAGACCATACCAACGCTGCGCCGACCCCAGGTGCGACGAATTAATTCAGGAGAAGTCATTCATGTTTAAACGACTGTTAATGGTTGCCATGCTGGTCATTGCTCCCCTGACTGCGGCTCATGCTGCGGATCAAAGCAACCCGTACAAACTGATGGACGAAGCTGCGAAGAAAACCTTCGACCGTCTCAAAAACGAACAGCCAAAAATTCGCGCGAATCCTGATTATCTGCGTGACGTGGTAGACCAGGAACTGCTGCCCTATGTGCAGATCAAATATGCTGGTGCGCTGGTGCTGGGACGTTATTACAAAGATGCGACGCCTGCGCAGCGTGAAGCCTACTTTGCTGCGTTCCGTGAATACCTGAAACAGGCGTATGGTCAGGCGCTGGCGATGTACCACGGCCAGACCTATCAGATTGCTCCCGAGCAGCCGCTGGGTGATGCCACCATTGTGCCTATCCGCGTGACGATCAACGATCCTAACGGCCGTCCACCGGTGCGCCTGGATTTCCAGTGGCGTAAAAACAGCCAGACCGGGCACTGGCAGGCCTATGACATGATTGCCGAAGGGGTAAGCATGATCACCACCAAACAGAACGAGTGGAGTGACCTGCTGCGCACCAAAGGTATTGATGGCCTGACCGCGCAACTGCAGTCTATTGCGCGTCAGAAAATTACTCTGGACGAGAAAAAGTAATGTCGCAGCAACTCAGCTGGTCGCGTGAAGGTGAGACGTTAAAGCTATCCGGTGAACTTGATCAGGACCTGCTGAACCCACTGTGGGATAAACGCCACGACGCGATGCAGGGCGTGACGGTCATCGACTTAACCGACGTCACGCGGGTGGATACGGCAGGTGTTGCGCTGCTCGCCCATCTGGTCGCTGTGGGGAAAAAGCAGGGGACAAGCGTCAGGGTTCATGGCGCGAGCGATAATGTCGTTACCCTTGCCCAACTCTACAATTTGCCTCCGGACGTCCTGCCTCGTTAATATTTTCAGTGCGTTACTTCCGAAAGCCCTGACAGTTTCATCGTCGGGGCTTTTTGCTTGTTTAAGACGACGCCACTTTGCTCTAAGATGTTGGGCTTGTTTTCACTATCAGATGATTAAGAACCCATGGAAAATCATGAAATCCAGACAGTGCTGATGAATGCACTCTCCCTTCAGGAAGCCCACGTCACTGGCGATGGCAGTCACTTCCAGGTTATTGCTGTGGGTGAGATGTTCGACGGTATGAGCCGTGTGAAGAAACAGCAGGCTGTGTACGCGCCGCTGATGGAATATATTGCGGATAACCGCATCCACGCCCTGTCGATTAAAGCGTTCACCCCGCAAGAGTGGGCACGCGATCGCAAACTAAACGGTTTTTGAGCTGAGGGCGACAGGCCCGCAGCACGGTTGAATTTATAAGAGAGCACACAATGGATAAATTTCGTGTACAGGGGCCAACGCGTCTCCAGGGCGAAGTCACAATTTCTGGCGCTAAAAACGCCGCGCTGCCAATCCTCTTTGCTGCGCTGCTCGCGGAAGAGCCGGTAGAAATTCAGAACGTACCGAAGCTGAAAGATATCGACACCACCATGAAGCTGCTCACCCAGCTGGGCACGAAAGTTGAGCGTAACGGTTCCGTCTGGATCGATGCCAGCAACGTGAACAACTTCTCTGCGCCTTACGATCTGGTGAAAACCATGCGTGCATCCATCTGGGCACTTGGCCCGCTGGTGGCGCGTTTTGGTCAGGGTCAGGTTTCACTGCCGGGCGGTTGCGCCATCGGTGCGCGTCCGGTTGATCTGCATATCTATGGTCTGGAGAAACTGGGCGCTGAGATCAAGCTGGAAGAAGGTTACGTTAAAGCCTCCGTCAACGGTCGTCTGAAAGGCGCGCACATTGTCATGGACAAAGTGAGCGTGGGCGCAACCGTCACCATCATGTCTGCGGCAACGCTGGCAGAAGGCACGACCATCATCGAAAACGCCGCGCGTGAACCAGAGATTGTGGATACTGCCAACTTCCTCGTGGCGCTGGGGGCGAAGATCTCCGGCCAGGGTACTGACCGTATCACCATCGAAGGCGTTGAGCGTCTGGGCGGCGGTGTGTATCGCGTACTGCCCGACCGTATCGAAACCGGCACCTTCCTGGTGGCCGCAGCGATCTCTGGCGGTAAGATTGTTTGTCGCAACGCGCAGCCTGATACCCTGGATGCGGTGCTGGCGAAACTGCGTGATGCAGGCGCGGATATCGAAATCGGAGAAGACTGGATCAGCCTTGATATGCACGGTCAGCGTCCAAAAGCGGTCAATGTGCGTACGGCGCCGCATCCGGCGTTCCCAACGGACATGCAGGCGCAGTTCACCCTGTTGAACCTGGTTGCCGAAGGGACAGGCTTCATCACAGAGACCATTTTCGAGAACCGCTTTATGCACGTACCGGAACTGATCCGTATGGGTGCGCATGCTGAGATCGAGAGCAATACCGTGATTTGCCACGGCGTGGAGAAACTGTCAGGTGCTCAGGTGATGGCAACCGATCTGCGTGCGTCTGCAAGCCTGGTGCTGGCGGGGTGTATTGCGGAAGGTACTACGGTGGTGGATCGTATTTACCACATCGATCGTGGTTATGAGCGTATCGAAGACAAACTGCGCGCGCTGGGTGCCAATATCGAGCGTGTGAAGGGCGAGTAATCGTTCCGGCAGCCCCCTGCCAGAGATGACCGGGGGGTTGCTGTTCCTGCTAAAAAGCGCGTTATTCCTGTGGTTCTTTCTTTAACTTTCTCTGGCGCATCATGCGCGTTCTGTCGATGAATTCATGGGTAATGGGATCGTGGTAGCGCGAGGGCCAGATCACCCACGGGTGCGTTTCCAGCGCCGTCGCGATAATTAATTCTCCCTTTGGCCAGGGGCGGGTCAGGGCGTTGGCCAGGGTGGAAGAACTCAGACCATGGCGGCGGGACTCTGCTGCCAGTGACGTCCCTCTTTTGCGCAGTGCCGCAATGATATCTGCCGTATGCCAGTCGATAAATTTCGTATCCATAACGCTGTCCTTAAGTGCGGATTCACCTACGCCGTTTCTTCTGAAACGACTGGCTTACTATACCCATTTCAAACTCTTGTTCTAAAAAGTTCGCGTTACTTGAAGGGATATTCAGAATAAGACATGCCTTTATTCATGCGGTCTCTAAACCGATGAATTTACATGAATACGGAATTTACTGGGGTGTTTTAGAACCTCCCCGCGATGGAAACGGGGAGGCGTGAAAGGATTAACGATCGCGTTGAACAGCGATGTGGGCAAGGCCAATAAGGGCATCACGCCACGGGCTGTCTGGAATAACCTGAAGGGCAGTGATGGCTTTATCAGCCTCTTCTTCGGCACGCTGACGCGTCCATTCCAGTGAACCGCAGATCGCCATAGTTTCCAGTACCGGTTCCAGAAGATGGCGACCATTTCCCTGTTCGATCGCCTCACGGATCATTTTCGCCTGATCTGCAGTTCCGTTGCGCATCGCATGGAGCAGCGGCAGGGTCGGTTTGCCTTCGTTCAGGTCATCGCCCACGTTTTTGCCGAGCGTTTCGCCGTCCGCACTGTAGTCCAGCAAATCATCAATCAGCTGGAAGGCCGTCCCCAGATAGCGACCATAGTCCTGGAGCCCTTTTTCCTGAGCCTCAGAACATCCAGCCAGAATGCCGGAGCACTGCGCGGCCGCTTCAAACAGGCGCGCTGTTTTGCTGTAGATGACGCGCATGTAGTTTTCTTCAGTGATATCCGGATCGTTGACGTTCATCAGCTGCAGCACTTCGCCTTCAGCGATGACGTTTACGGCTTCTGACATCACTTCCAGCACTTTCAGCGAGCCCAGGCTGGTCATCATCTGGAAGGCGCGGGTATAGATAAAATCCCCGACCAGAACGCTGGCGGCATTACCGAAGGCGGCATTGGCCGTGGCCTTACCGCGACGCATATCGGATTCATCCACAACATCGTCATGCAGAAGCGTCGCTGTGTGAATAAATTCGATCAGTGCGGCGATCGTGACGTGGGCATTTCCCTGATAGCCAACGGCTCTGGCAGCCAGAATGGCAATCATCGGGCGAATGCGTTTACCGCCGCCGCTGACAATGTAATAGCCCAACTGATTGATCAACTGAACGTCAGAGTTGAGTTGCTCCAGGATTGCTGCATTCACACCCGCCATATCTTGCGCGGTTAACTCATTGATTTTTTCTAAATTCATCGCAAAAGCCGGGCTTTTCATCCTGTTGATCCCATCTTCAATGGGGTAACGAAGGGTTTCGGTTTATCAATAGTAGTGCTGATTGTACTGAAAAAACGGCTCAGATAAACGTTACCGTACGTGTTGTGTTTTTTTTCTTCATGTATTGATGGTAGCACTTGTCAAAGGCTCGCGTTTTGCGTAATATTCGCGCCCTATTGTGAATATTTATAGCGCACTCTGAATCATACGAGGATGTGCGCGGAAGCGGAGTTTATATGTACGCGGTTTTCCAAAGTGGTGGTAAACAACACCGAGTAAGCGAAGGTCAGACCGTTCGCCTGGAAAAGCTGGACATCGCAACTGGCGAATCTGTTGAGTTCGCAGAAGTTCTGATGATCGCAAACGGTGAAGAAGTCAAAATCGGCGTTCCTTTCGTTGATGGCGGCGTTATCAAAGCTGAAGTTGTTGCTCACGGTCGTGGCGAGAAAGTTAAAATCGTTAAGTTTCGTCGTCGTAAACACTACCGTAAGCAGCAGGGCCACCGTCAGTGGTTCACTGATGTGAAAATTACTGGCATCAGCGCCTAAGACCTGAGGAGAGATTTAAATGGCACATAAAAAGGCTGGCGGCTCCACACGTAACGGTCGCGATTCAGAAGCTAAACGCCTGGGCGTTAAGCGTTTCGGTGGCGAATCCGTTCTGGCGGGTAGCATCATTGTTCGTCAACGTGGTACCAAATTCCACGCTGGCAACAACGTAGGTTGCGGTCGTGACCACACTCTGTTTGCTAAAGCAGACGGTAAAGTGAAATTTGAAGTTAAAGGCCCGAACAACCGTAAATACATCAGCATCGTTGCTGAGTAAGGTTTTCTCGGTCCGGTAACGGATTTAAGCCCCGCAACGTGTTGCGGGGCTTTTTACATTGGAAACCCGGAAAATTTTCTGTAGGGAAAACGGGCATGAAGCAGCAGGCCGGAATTGGTATTCTTTTGGCGCTCACGACCGCAATGTGCTGGGGTGCGCTGCCAATTGCAATGAAGCAAGTACTGGAAGTGATGGAGCCGCCTACGGTGGTCTTTTATCGCTTTCTGATGGCAAGCATCGGCCTCGGCGCCATTCTGGCTATCAAAGGTAAGCTTCCGCCTTTGCGACTTTTCCGCAAACCGCGCTGGCTGGTGCTGCTGGCTATCGCGACGGGCGGTCTGTTTGGTAACTTCATCCTGTTCAGCTCTTCTCTGCAGTATCTTAGCCCTACAGCGTCACAGGTGATTGGTCAGCTTTCACCTGTGGGCATGATGGTCGCCAGCGTGTTTATCCTCAAGGAGAAGATGCGTGGGACGCAGATTATCGGGGCGAGCATGTTGCTGTGTGGTCTGGTGATGTTCTTTAACACCAGCCTGATCGAAATTTTTACCCGCCTGACGGATTACACCTGGGGTGTGATTTTTGGTGTGGGAGCAGCTACGGTCTGGGTAAGCTATGGCGTCGCGCAAAAGGTGTTATTGCGGCGCCTGGCCTCACAGCAGATCCTTTTTTTGCTGTACACTTTATGTACAGTTGCATTATTGCCGTTAGCAAAGCCGGGTGTCATTACCCAGCTGAGCGACTGGCAGCTGGCGTGCCTCATTTTTTGTGGGCTTAACACGCTGGTTGGTTATGGCGCGCTTGCTGAAGCAATGGCGCGCTGGCAGGCAGCACAGGTTAGCGCATTGATCACGCTGACTCCGCTGTTTACCCTGTTATTTTCAGATTTGTTATCAATGGCCTGGCCCGATGTCTTCGTCAGACCGATGCTCAACCTGTTGGGCTATCTCGGTGCGTTTGTCGTGGTTGCGGGCGCGATGTATTCCGCCATTGGTCATCGTCTTTGGGGACGTTGGCGCAAAAATGAAGCGGTCCCCGCTCAGGCGAATGAGTTACGGAGAGTAAAATGAAGTTTGTTGATGAAGCAACGATCCTGGTTGTGGCTGGTGATGGCGGCAACGGTTGCGTGAGCTTCCGCCGTGAAAAATATATTCCTCGAGGTGGCCCGGATGGCGGCGACGGCGGGGATGGTGGTGATGTGTGGCTGGAGGCGGATGAGAACCTCAACACGCTGATCGACTACCGTTTCGAAAAATCCTTCCGCGCTGAACGTGGTCAGAACGGTCAGAGCCGCGACTGTACCGGTAAACGCGGTAAAGACGTGACCATTAAAGTGCCGGTTGGTACGCGCGTGATTGACCAGGGCACCGGTGAAACCATGGGTGACATGACCAAACACGGTCAGCGCCTGATGGTTGCAAAAGGCGGCTGGCACGGTCTGGGCAATAGCCGCTTCAAATCGTCCGTTAACCGTACTCCGCGTCAGAAAACGATGGGTACGCCGGGCGATAAGCGCGATCTGCAGCTGGAGCTGATGCTCCTGGCAGACGTGGGCATGCTGGGTATGCCAAATGCCGGTAAATCGACCTTTATTCGCGCGGTTTCTGCGGCGAAACCAAAAGTGGCGGACTATCCGTTTACCACGCTGGTACCGAGCCTGGGTGTTGTCCGTATGGATAACGAGAAGAGCTTCGTTGTTGCTGACATCCCGGGTCTGATCGAAGGTGCAGCGGAAGGTGCCGGTCTCGGCATTCGCTTCCTGAAACACCTTGAGCGTTGCCGCGTACTGCTGCACCTCATTGATATCGATCCTATTGATGGTTCCGATCCGGTAGAAAATGCCCGGATCATCATCGGTGAGCTGGAAAAATACAGCGAAAAACTGGCGTCTAAACCGCGCTGGCTGGTCTTCAACAAGATTGACCTGATGGATAAAGCGGAAGCGGAAGCGAAAGCTAAAGCGATTGCTGAAGCGATGGGCTGGGAAGATAAATACTACCTGATCTCCGCGGCAAGCCAGGTTGGCGTGAAAGACCTCTGCTGGGACGTGATGACCTTTATCATCGAAAACCCGGTCGTTCAGGCTGAAGAAGCGAAACAGCCAGAAAAAGTCGAATTCATGTGGGATGACTACCACCGTCAGCAGCTCGAAGAGCTGGAAGCGGAAGAGGAAGACGACTGGGACGATGACTGGGATGAAGACGACGAAGAAGGTGTCGAGTTCATCTACAAGCACTGATATCTGTCTAAAGCCCCCATTCCGGGGGCTTTTTTTATTCCAGCGTTGAGGGGAGCCAGCAGCTTGCTATCAGGCCGCCTTCAGCACCGTTCTCCAGCGCCAGCTTACCGCGGTGGAGTTGCAGGATACGCTGTACGATACTCAGGCCCAGGCCGCTACCGCCGTAGCGCTGATCGAGCCGACGGAACGGCTCGGTGATCGACTGTCGATGTGCTTCATCGATGCCGGGCCCCTGATCGCTCACGCTGACCAGCGTACCTCCCGCAACCTCGGTTAGTGCCACGGTGATTGTTGTGCCTGGTGGACTGTAACGTCCGGCATTTTCCAGCAGGTTACGCAGCATCAGTCGCAAAAGCACCGCGTCACCCTGCACCGTAAGGGTACTTTTGGCCGGCCATATCACCGTATGTTCTTTGGCTTCATGCTCAAGACCAAGGGGCGTGATGATCGTGTCCGTCCAGTTAATGGTCTCATAGTGACCGCTCGCCATCGCCTGTCCGGCACGGGCCAGCATCAGCAGTTGTTCAACGGTATGCATGAGCTGATCGATACGGCTGATTAACGTTGTTGCCTGCGGAGAGCCTGACTGCGCCATTAACTCCAGATGAAGCCGGATCCCGGCCAGTGGCGTTCGCAGTTCGTGGGCGGCGTCTGCGGTGAAGAGACGCTCCTGCTGAATGGTACTGTCCAGCCTGGCGAGTAGCTGGTTGAGAGAGGTGGTAACGGCGCCTATTTCTTCCATGTCGGAATACATAGGCAGCGGCGTTAAGTTATCCGCCGAACGGTTAGCGAGGCTGTCGCGGAGTTTATTCAGAGGCCGGGTTATCCAGGTGACCGCCCAGAATGAAAACAGCAGTGTGAAACTGACCATCACCAGGGAAGGGACCAGAAGAGATGCAATCGCCTCGCGGATCTCTTTTTCGACATGGTTATTGCGGGCTTTTGCAGACAGCGTTTCATTCACCAGAAAGCCAATCTGCTCACGACTTTCATGCCACAACCAAATCACGCTTATCAGCTGGAAAAATAACAGAATGACCGCCAGCAACACCATTAATCGCCGACGCATGCTGTTCATTTCTGGCTCTCCAGACGATAGCCAACGCCGCGGACGGTTTTTATCCTGTCTTTGCCAAGCTTGCGACGCAGGTTATGGATGTGGACTTCCAGGGTGTTAGAGCCGGGATCGTCCTGCCAGGAGTAAATGTCCTGTTGCAGCGTTTCACGGTGCACCGTTTGCCCGCTGCGCATAATCAGGCGGGTCAGGAGGGCGAACTCTTTTGGGGTCACTTCAACGGGCTGGGACTGACGCAGTACCTGCTGGGTTTGCAGATTGAGCGTGATGTCGCCGTCCGTCAGCAGATTATCGCTGTGCCCCTGATAGCGCCGGATAAGCGCCCGCACGCGGGCCTGAAGTTCTGCGAGCGCAAAGGGCTTCACCAGATAGTCATCTGCGCCAGCATCGAGACCGGTAATACGATCTTCAATCGCATCGCGTGCCGTCAGGATCAACACCGGGTTAGCGATGCCGCGCCGACGCCATTGGGTGAGCAGCGTCGCGCCGTCTTTGTCCGGCAAACCCAAATCGAGGATCACCAGACTGTACTCGCCGCTCTGGATCAGGGAATCCGCCTCTGCCGCGGTACCGGCACAATCCAGAGCGTACCCTTCGTTGGCAAGCCCTAGCGCGAGTCCTTCCTGCAATAACAGATCATCTTCAACTATGAGTAGTTTCATCGCTAGTTATTCTGATAAATGTCTTTATAAAGCCTGCTTTCGAAGCGAACCAGCGGAATACGACGGTTGCGCTGATCGGTCGGTTCGACGGCATAGCCGGAAAGATACTGTACGAAGGCCATGCGTTGTCCGCTGGCGGTCGTGATGAACCCTGCAAGATTGTAAACGCCCTGCAGTGAACCTGTTTTAGCGGATACTTTGCCATCTACGCCGGCCGCGTGAAGCCCGGCGCGATACTGCAGAGAACCGTCATGCCCGGCAAGCGGCAGCATTGAAATAAAGTTTAGCTCAGAGTCATGTTGTGCAATGTACTGAAGCACTTGCATCATGGTTGCCGGTGCGATCAAATTATGACGCGATAATCCGGAACCATCGACAGCAATGGTATTACCCAGATCGATTCCCGCCTGTTGGCGCAGGATCTGGCGCACAGCGTCTGAGCCCGCGCGCCAGGTTCCCGGCACGCCAAAACGCGCGTGGCCGATCATGCGGAACACCGTATCAGCAATCATGTTGTCAGACTTTTTCAGCATAATTCGCAGCAAATCGTGCAGCGGAGGCGACTGTTTGCTGGCGATGATCGTTCCGGGCTGGTTGACCTGCGTCTGGCGGAGCAGCGTACCGGAGTAGCTAATGCCTGCCTGCTTCAGTTCATCCTTCAGAATGGCGCCCGCGTAGCTCGCGCCATCTTGTATCGCAAAGGCCAGCGGCAGGGGATCGGCGCGCTGGGTCAGACAGCCAGTGAGCGTGAAACGGTTAAGATCGCCAGGCACCACGTCCAGTTCGCAATACTGGGCATCCGGGGAGCCTTTGGCCAGCGTACGCACCTGGCTAAACATGGTCACCGGGTAGTAGGATGCCACGCGGATAAACGCTAAATCATCCGGTTTGGGCGCGCTGTAAAGGGAAATTGAAAAGCAGTTGCGGTCAACAATCGCGGCGGCGGGTGGTGCGCTAAAGCATTGCGTCATGTCGTTCCACGGCCAGCCTGGCGCTTTATCATGGCTGGCAAAAATCGAGGTGTCGATCAGCACGTTACCCTCGATTTTCGTCACACCGGATTTTTTCAGCACCGCCACCATATTGCGGATATCCTGGCGCTTAAAGGTCGGATCGCCGCCAAAACGGGCAATAAGATCGCCCTTCAGTACACCGCCCTCAATGTTGCCTTTGCTCTCAAGCGTGGTGGTAAAACGAAAGTCAGGGCCGAGCTGAAGCAGCGCGGCGAGGGCCGTGATCACCTTTTGGGTACTGGCAGGCAGCGCCATCTGTTGACTGTGATAGTCAATCTCTGGCGTCTGCGCCCCGACCTTCTGCACCATCAATGCAAGGTTAGCACCTGCGGGTAGCTGATTAATGTACTCATCAACATTCGCGGCCTGAACGCTGAACGCTATACTGGTAGTCAATCCGATGATAAATCTGGAAAATCGCATAATCTCGCGCTAACAACCCGAAAACAAACCGTCATACTACGGTGCATAGCACTGCAAAGTAAACGATGACCCATAGTGAACTTCGCGGTAAAATGCGTATCAAATTGAAAAATTGCTGCTGACCTGGGGCGTTGCTCCCGGGTCGGTTTTCTTTTTGCTTCTTGCCCGCTTAGGGGGGCAGGGGCAGGGAACACTGCTCCCAACAGGAATGTTTAAGAGGTATAACAAATGCAAGCTATTCCGATGACCTTACGTGGTGCCGAAAAACTGCGCGAAGAGCTGGATTTCCTGAAATCCGTTCGTCGCCCTGAAATTATCGCCGCTATCGCGGATGCGCGTGAGCATGGCGACCTGAAGGAGAACGCTGAATACCACGCGGCGCGTGAGCAGCAGGGCTTCTGTGAAGGACGTATCAAAGATATCGAAGCAAAACTGTCCAATGCGCAGGTTATCGATATCACCAAGATGCCTAACAATGGGCGTGTGATCTTTGGTTCAACCGTGACCGTGCTGAACCTGGACAACGACGAAGAGCAGACCTATCGCATCGTGGGTGATGATGAAGCAGACTTCAAACAGAACCTGATTTCCGTGAACTCTCCGATTGCTCGCGGCCTGATTGGCAAAGAGCAGGATGATGTTGTTACCATTCGCACGCCCGGCGGTGAAGTGGAATACGAAATTATCAAGGTTGAATACCTGTAATTCGCATCTCTGGTAAGATGTTGATACATTGTAAAGAAAAGAAAAAGGCCGCATAGCGGCCTTTTATCAACTCAAGGAGCATGGCATTTTGCTCGCCTGCTGACAGAAATCCCTCGTTTCACACAGAAAATGTGTTCGATTCAGGATATCCTTAGCGTGGCAGCGAGATTTTACGCTCTTTAGATGGGCGGTAGAGCACCAGCGTTTTACCGATGACCTGTACATTACAGGCGCCGGTTTCGCGCACGATGGCTTCCACGATCAGGTTTTTAGTGTCCCTGTCTTCAGAGGCGATTTTCACCTTGATCAGCTCGTGGTGTTCCAGCGCTTGTTCAATCTCGGCAAGCACCCCTTCGGTCAAACCATTGTTGCCAAGCATCACTACAGGCTTGAGCGGATGTGCCAGACCTTTAAGGTGCTGTTTTTGTTTAGTACTCAGATTCATCGTATATTTTTGCTTACGTTGGGATTGAAAACGGTTCATTCTACCGCCATCTCCCTTATATCGCCAAATAGCTGCGTAGAAATTTACGTCACAGGCAAGTAACGATGAACCAGGACGGAAATGTTAAATGACAGGTAAAAAGCGTTCTGCCAGCTCCAGCCGCTGGCTTCAGGAACACTTTAGCGATAAATATGTTCAACAGGCGCAGAAAAAGGGGTTGCGTTCCCGTGCCTGGTTTAAACTTGATGAAATACAGCAAAGTGACAAACTTTTTAAGCCGGGGATGACGGTTGTTGACCTCGGTGCGGCACCTGGCGGATGGTCCCAGTATGCGGTAACGCAGATCGGCGGAACGGGCCGAATCATCGCGTGCGATCTTTTACCAATGGATCCTATCGTCGGTGTCGACTTCCTTCAGGGCGACTTTCGTGATGAATTAGTGCTTAAAGCGTTACTTGATCGTGTAGGTGACAGTAAGGTCCAGGTTGTCATGTCAGATATGGCACCAAATATGTGTGGAACACCGGCGGTGGATATCCCCCGCGCCATGTATCTGGTGGAGCTAGCGTTAGAAATGTGTCGTGATGTACTAGCGCCTGGTGGTAGTTTTGTTGTGAAGGTGTTTCAGGGCGAAGGTTTCGAGGAGTATCTTAAGGAAATTCGCTCCCTGTTTGCGAAGGTCAAAGTTCGTAAGCCGGACTCTTCCCGGGCCCGTTCCCGCGAAGTGTATATTGTAGCGACCGGGCGAAAATGATAACCGGTAGATTTCAGGCGAAAGTTTGAATGAAACTGGATATAGAGTATCCTGACGCTGTTTTTAACACAGTTGTAATATGAGGTTAATCCCTTGAGTGACATGGCGAAAAACCTAATACTCTGGCTGGTCATTGCCGTTGTGCTGATGTCAGTATTCCAGAGCTTTGGGCCCAGCGAGTCGAATGGCCGCAAGGTGGATTATTCTACCTTCCTGCAGGAGGTCAATCAGGACCAGGTTCGCGAAGCGCGTATCAACGGACGTGAGATCAACGTTACCAAGAAAGATAGTAACCGTTACACGACTTACATCCCGGTGAACGATCCTAAGCTGCTTGATAACCTTCTGACCAAAAACGTCAAAGTGGTAGGCGAGCCGCCAGAAGAACCAAGCCTGTTGGCTTCAATCTTCATTTCCTGGTTCCCGATGCTGCTTCTCATCGGCGTCTGGATCTTCTTTATGCGCCAGATGCAGGGCGGCGGTGGCAAAGGTGCCATGTCGTTCGGTAAGAGCAAGGCGCGTATGCTGACGGAAGACCAGATTAAGACTACGTTCGCTGACGTTGCAGGTTGTGACGAAGCGAAAGAAGAAGTCGGTGAACTGGTTGAATACCTGCGCGAGCCGAGCCGTTTCCAGAAACTGGGCGGTAAGATCCCGAAAGGCGTGCTGATGGTCGGCCCTCCGGGTACCGGTAAAACCCTGCTGGCGAAAGCTATCGCAGGTGAAGCGAAGGTGCCGTTCTTTACTATTTCAGGTTCTGACTTCGTCGAAATGTTCGTGGGTGTCGGTGCATCTCGTGTGCGTGACATGTTCGAGCAGGCTAAGAAGGCAGCACCATGCATTATCTTCATCGATGAAATCGACGCCGTAGGCCGCCAGCGTGGCGCGGGCCTGGGCGGTGGTCACGATGAACGTGAACAGACTCTGAACCAGATGCTGGTTGAGATGGACGGCTTCGAAGGTAACGAAGGTATTATCGTTATCGCCGCAACTAACCGTCCGGACGTACTTGACCCGGCGCTGCTGCGTCCAGGCCGTTTCGACCGTCAGGTTGTGGTCGGTCTGCCAGATGTTCGTGGTCGTGAACAGATTCTGAAAGTGCACATGCGTCGCGTACCGCTGGCGCCAGATATCGACGCGGCAATTATTGCGCGTGGTACCCCGGGCTTCTCCGGTGCGGATCTGGCTAACCTGGTCAACGAAGCTGCTCTGTTCGCCGCTCGCGGTAACAAGCGCGTGGTGTCCATGGTGGAGTTCGAGAAAGCGAAAGACAAAATCATGATGGGTGCGGAACGTCGCTCCATGGTGATGACGGAAGCGCAGAAAGAGTCCACGGCATATCACGAAGCCGGTCACGCGATTATCGGCCGCCTGGTACCGGAGCACGATCCGGTACACAAAGTGACGATTATTCCGCGCGGTCGTGCGCTGGGTGTGACTTTCTTCCTGCCTGAAGGCGACGCGATCAGCGCCAGCCGTCAGAAACTGGAAAGCCAGATTTCAACCCTGTACGGTGGTCGTCTGGCGGAAGAGATCATCTACGGGCCGGAACATGTTTCTACCGGTGCGTCGAACGACATTAAAGTGGCGACAAACCTGGCACGTAACATGGTCACTCAGTGGGGCTTCTCCGACAAACTCGGTCCGCTGCTTTATGCAGAGGAAGAGGGTGAAGTATTCCTGGGCCGCTCCGTGGCAAAAGCGAAACATATGTCCGATGAGACGGCTCGTATCATCGACCAGGAAGTGAAAGCGCTGATTGAACGTAACTACGGTCGCGCGCGTCAGATCCTGAACGACAATATGGACATCCTGCATTCGATGAAAGATGCGCTCATGAAATATGAGACCATCGATGCACCGCAGATTGACGACCTGATGGCTCGCCGCGAAGTGCGTCCGCCAGCAGGCTGGGAAGACCCAGGTGCTTCCAACAATTCTGACAACAATGGCACCCCGCGTGCGCCGCGTCCGGTCGATGAACCGCGTACGCCGAACCCGGGCAACACCATGTCAGAACAGTTGGGCGACAAGTAAGTCACTGCTGTTGAAGCGTTTGTCTGTATCTCAAACCCTGGAGCTTGCTCCGGGGTTTTTCTTTTTCATTTAACCATATTGATACCAGGGATTTAGCCATGAAACTCTTCGCCCAGGACTCGCATCTCGATCTCTCACATCCTCATGTGATGGGTATCCTGAATGTTACCCCTGACTCCTTCTCTGACGGCGGCACGCACAACACGCTTATCGACGCGGTTAAGCACGCGAATTTAATGATCAACGCGGGTGCTACCATCATTGATGTCGGCGGTGAATCGACGCGCCCAGGGGCAGCGGATGTGTCGGTGGAAGAAGAGCTGGCGCGCGTGGTGCCGGTCGTTGAGGCAATCGCACAACGTTTTGAGGTATGGATCTCCGTCGATACCTCCAAAGCAGAAGTGATTCGTGAAGTGGCGAGAGTGGGTGCTCACATTATTAATGATATCCGCTCGCTGACTGAACCCGGTGCAATCGAAGCCGCTGCTGAGACAGGGTTACCTGTGTGCCTGATGCACATGCAGGGGCAGCCGAAAACCATGCAGGAGGCGCCGAAGTATGACGATGTCTTTGCTGATGTGAATCGCTTCTTTATTGAGCATATTGAACGCTGTGAGCGTGCAGGCATCCCAAAAGAGAAATTGCTGCTCGACCCGGGGTTCGGTTTCGGTAAAAATCTCTCCCACAACTATGCACTGCTTGCGCGCTTATCGGAATTCCATCACTTCGGCCTGCCGCTGCTGGTGGGGATGTCGAGAAAATCGATGATTGGCCAATTGCTTAACGTAGGGCCGAGCGAGCGCCTGAGTGGTAGTCTGGCCTGCGCGGTCATTGCGGCGATGCAAGGCGCGCATATTATTCGTGTCCATGACGTCAAAGAAACAGTAGAAGCCATGCGCGTGGTGGAAGCCACACTGGCAGCGAAGGAAAACAAACGCTATGAGTAATCGTAAATATTTTGGGACCGATGGTATCCGTGGGCGTGTCGGCGATGCGCCTATCACGCCTGATTTTGTCCTTAAGCTCGGCTGGGCTGCTGGCAAGGTACTCGCACGTCATGGCTCCCGTAAGATCATTATTGGTAAAGATACCCGTATTTCAGGTTATATGCTGGAATCGGCGCTGGAAGCCGGACTGGCAGCCGCGGGGCTGTCAGCTTCCTTTACTGGCCCAATGCCAACGCCGGCCGTTGCGTATCTGACCCGTACCTTCCGCGCGGAAGCGGGAATTGTGATTTCGGCCTCCCATAACCCGTTCTATGACAACGGCATCAAGTTCTTCTCCATTGATGGCACCAAGCTGCCGGATGAAGTGGAAGAAGCCATTGAAGCCGAAATGGAAAAAGAGATCACCTGCGTGGACTCCGCAGAGCTGGGTAAAGCAAACCGTATCGTCGATGCCGCGGGTCGCTATATTGAGTTTTGCAAAGGCACCTTCCCGAACGAACTGAGCCTTGCCCACCTTAAAATTGTGGTGGACTGCGCCAACGGTGCGACCTACCACATTGCGCCAAACGTATTCCGCGAGCTGGGCGCCAAAGTGATCACCATTGGCTGCGAGCCGGATGGTCTGAACATTAACGAGCAGGTTGGCGCGACGGACGTGCGTGCCCTGCAGGCGCGCGTGCTGGCAGAGAAGGCCGACCTGGGTATTGCGCTGGATGGCGACGGTGATCGCGTGATCATGGTCGACCACGAAGGCAACAAGGTTGATGGCGATCAGATCCTCTACATCATCGCCCGCGAAGGGCTGCGTCAGGGTCAACTGCGCGGTGGTGCCGTCGGCACGCTGATGAGCAACATGGGTCTGGAGCTGGCGCTGAAACAGCTGGGTATCCCGTTTGTTCGCGCGAAAGTGGGTGACCGTTACGTGCTGGAGAAGCTTCAGGAGAAAGGCTGGCGCATTGGCGCAGAAAACTCAGGCCACGTGATCCTGCTCGACAAAACCACCACCGGTGACGGCATCGTGGCTGCGCTTCAGGTCGTCGCAGCGATGGCCCGTAACCATATGAGCCTGCACGATCTCTGCAGCGGCATGAAAATGTTCCCGCAGATCCTGGTGAACGTGCGTTTCACGGCAGGTAAAGGCGATCCGCTGGAAAATGACAATGTGAAAGCGGTAATGGCTGACGTTGAAGCGGCGCTGGGAAGCCGTGGCCGCGTGCTGCTGCGTAAGTCCGGAACTGAACCACTGATTCGCGTTATGGTGGAAGGTGAGGATGAAGCGCAGGTGACTGAATTTGCCCACCGTATTGCTGATGCCGTTAAAGCTGCATAAACTTGCACGCTAACTGTTTAAAAAGGCGACTTTTGTCGCCTTTGTTTTAAGCAATTAATGGCTTTTTGCTGTTTTTTTCCGCAGTTGATACAATGGCTCAAAAATGCCCTTGCGAAGGCCATTCGCTTTGGTTAGTATTCACACCCGCTTCAGTGGGAAACAAAATCCTGCTAATTGGTCGAAGCATTGGTATGCGGCAAATCCGCAAGGAACAGGTTGATTATGTACGAAGCTCTTTTAGTTATTTTCCTTATTGTAGCCATCGCTCTCGTAGCGCTGATTATGCTGCAGCAAGGTAAAGGCGCTGATATGGGAGCCTCCTTCGGAGCAGGCGCTTCTGGTACGCTGTTCGGTTCAAGTGGTTCTGCGAACTTCATGACCCGTACGACAGCGATTCTGGCTACGCTGTTCTTCATCATCAGTCTGGTGCTGGGTAATATCAACAGCAACAAGACCAGTAAAGGAAGTGAGTGGGAAAATCTGAGCGCGCCAGCGAAAACTGAGCAGACTCAGCCAGCTGCACCGGCGAAGCCAACCAGCGATATCCCGCAGTAAGTATTCCGTACCGAGGTGGTGGAATTGGTAGACACGCTACCTTGAGGTGGTAGTGCCCTAACGGGCTTGTGGGTTCGAGTCCCATCCTCGGTACCAATATTCCAGAAGAAAGACGTCGAAAGACGTCTTTTTTTTCGTCTGTACTTTTTGTTTTCGTAGGCCCGGTAAGCGCAGCGCCACCGGGCAAAATGGCGGGTGGCGCTGCGCTTACCCGCCCTACAAAAGGGCATAAAAAAGGCACCCTAAGAGTGCCTTCTGCATTTCTGAATAGCGATTACTTCTTATCGCTGTGCTCCAGGTTTTCCACCTGCGGCAGGCCGTTACCGGAGCTTGCGGAGAGCAGACCATTCTCAACATAATTGAACAGCTTTTCACGGGTATCGGTGATGTCCAGGTTACGCATGGTCAGTTGACCAATACGGTCATCTGGCGAGAACACCGACTCACCTTTCTCCATGGTCAGACGCTCTGCTTTATAGGTCAGGTTGTCAGACACGGTGTTCAGGATGGAGTAGTCGTTACCGCGACGCAGTTCCAGAGTGACCTCACCGGTAATGGCACTCGCCACCCAGCGCTGCAGCGCATCACGCAGCATCAGTGCCTGCGGATCGAACCAGCGACCCTGATACAGCAGTTTACCCAGCTGACGACCATGAGAGTGATACTGCTCAATGGTGTCTTCGTTGTGGATCCCGGTCAGCAGACGCTCATAAGCGATATGCAGCAGCGCCATCCCCGGGGCTTCATAAATGCCACGGCTTTTCGCTTCGATAATACGGTTCTCAATCTGGTCGCTCATGCCCAGACCGTGACGGCCGCCAATGCGGTTCGCCTCCAGCATCAGCTCTACGTCATCAGAGAAGGTTTTACCGTTCAGGGCAACCGGATGACCACGCTCGAAACGTACGGTCACCTCTTCTGCCGCGATCTTCACGTTCTCATCCCAGAACTTCACGCCCATGATTGGGTTCACGATCTTCACGCTGGAGTTCAGGAATTCCAGGTCTTTCGCTTCGTGCGTTGCACCCAGCATGTTGGAGTCGGTAGAGTAGGCTTTCTCGACGGACATCTTGTAGTCAAAGCCGCAGGCAATCATAAACTCGGACATTTCATGACGGCCACCCAGCTCGTCGATGAAGTCGGTATCCAGCCAGGGTTTGTAGATCTGCAGCTCGGCGTTGGTCAGCAGGCCATAACGATAGAAACGTTCGATATCGTTACCTTTATAGGTGCTGCCGTCACCCCAGATGTTCACGCCATCTTCTTTCATCGCGGCAACCAGCATCGTGCCGGTAACGGCGCGACCCAGTGGAGTGGTGTTGAAATAGGTCAGACCGCCGGTGGTGTTATGGAACGCACCACACTGAATAGCCGCAATACCTTCCGCGACGAGTTGCTTACGGCAGTCAATCAGGCGCGCGTTTTCTGCGCCATACTCTTTCGCGCGACGAGGAATAGCATCGTAGTCGTCCTCATCCGGCTGACCCAGGTTCGCAGTATATGCATACGGAACCGCTCCCTTCTGGCGCATCCACAGCAGTGCAGCGCTGGTATCCAGGCCGCCTGAGAAAGCGATGCCAATACGTTGTCCTACCGGAAGATGCTTGAGAATCGTCGTCATAGAATAAAACCCTGCTTGATTGACTGATTAGAGACCACTTTCGCTCTCTTGTGCATTTTTATGCAAAATAAGTGAGTATTCATTTAATCATCTTTTATCGAATACCGGAAGAGACTCGTGCGTTTTTTGTAAAAAATTTGGTCTGTTTCGTCTGATGGAAGTTGGGTTGACAGGTGGGGTCAACTATCAATATACTAAACGCCGATTTTACGTCCCGTCTTCGGTACCAAATCCCAGCATTATTTGCAAATTCTGTCCAAAACGCGTAGAATTTGCCACGTTTCAGGCGCGGGGTGGAGCAGCCTGGTAGCTCGTCGGGCTCATAACCCGAAGGTCGTCGGTTCAAATCCGGCCCCCGCAACCACTTTCCCATAAAGTTCTTTTTCAAATATACTGTGAAGACTCAGAGCCTTCGTAGCTGGATTTGAAAAAATTCTTTCGGAGAGTGCTCCAGGCCACAGTTGTGGCTATAGGGTTCAGTTATCTAAAGCCCCGATTTATCGGGGTTTTTTGTTATCTGACTACAGAATAACTGGGCTTTACGCCCTTTTTTTATGTCTTGGGGGTGGGCTTGTCCACATTAGAGCAAAAATTAACAGAGATGATTACTGCACCGGTCGAAGCACTGGGCTACGAACTGGTCGGCATCGAATTCGTTCGCGGCCGTACATCGACGCTGCGCATCTATATTGATAGTGAAGATGGCATCAATGTTGATGATTGTGCTGATGTCAGCCACCAGGTGAGTGCGGTTCTTGATGTTGAAGACCCAATTACCGTTGCGTACAACCTGGAAGTTTCCTCACCTGGCCTCGATCGTCCGATGTTCACGGCCGAGCACTATGTGCGCTTTACCGGTGAAGAAGTGGCTCTCGTTCTGCGTATGGCCGTACAGAACCGCCGTAAATGGCAGGGAATTATCAAAGCCGTTGATGGTGAAATGATCACGGTGACAGTCGAAGGCAAAGATGAAGTGTTCGCGCTGAGTAATATCCAGAAGGCGAACCTGGTTCCCCACTTTTAACAGTCTGGATTGAGGTGAAAAGCCCGCGATGAACAAAGAAATTTTGGCTGTTGTTGAAGCCGTCTCCAACGAGAAATCACTGCCGCGTGAGAAGATTTTCGAAGCGCTGGAAAGTGCACTGGCTACAGCAACCAAGAAAAAATACGAACAAGAGATCGATGTTCGCGTAGAAATCGATCGTAAAAGCGGTGACTTCGATACATTCCGTCGTTGGGTAATTGTTGAAGAAGTGACCCAGCCGACCAAAGAGATCACGCTGGAAGCGGCACGTTTTGAAGACGAAAGTCTGAACGTGGGTGACTACGTTGAAGATCAGATTGAATCTGTCACCTTTGACCGTATCACTACCCAGACCGCGAAACAGGTTATCGTGCAGAAAGTGCGCGAAGCCGAGCGCGCACTGGTGGTTGACCAGTTCCGCGATCAGGAAGGCGAAATCATTACCGGCGTGGTGAAGAAAGTAAACCGCGACAACATCTCTCTGGAGATCAAATCCGAAGGGATGCCGGGTAACGCTGAAGCGGTGATCCTGCGTGAAGACATGCTGCCGCGTGAAAACTTCCGCCCGGGCGACCGTATCCGTGGTGTGCTGTACGCCGTGCGTCCTGAAGCGCGTGGTGCTCAACTGTTCGTGACCCGTTCTAAACCGGAAATGCTGGTTGAACTGTTCCGTATCGAAGTACCGGAAATCGGTGAAGAAGTCATCGAAATCAAAGCGGCGGCTCGCGATCCGGGCTCCCGTGCGAAAATTGCGGTGAAAACGAACGACAAGCGTATCGACCCGGTCGGTGCTTGCGTTGGTATGCGTGGTGCGCGTGTTCAGGCGGTGTCTACCGAGCTGGGTGGCGAACGTATTGATATCGTTCTGTGGGATGACAACCCGGCGCAATTCGTGATCAACGCAATGGCTCCGGCAGATGTGGCGTCTATCGTTGTTGACGAAGACAAACACACCATGGATATCGCTGTTGAAGCGGGCAACCTGGCGCAGGCGATTGGCCGTAACGGTCAGAACGTACGTCTGGCGTCACAGCTGAGCGGCTGGGAACTCAACGTAATGACCGTTGACGACCTGCAGGCCAAGCATCAGGCTGAAGCCCATGCGGCGATCGATACCTTCACCAAATACCTCGACATTGACGAAGATTTCGCCACTGTTCTGGTTGAGGAAGGTTTCTCTACGCTGGAAGAACTGGCCTATGTGCCAATGAAAGAGCTGCTGGAAATTGACGGTCTGGATGAACCAACCGTTGAAGCCCTGCGTGAACGCGCTAAAAACGCACTGACCACCCTGGCACTGGCTCAGGAAGAAAGCCTTGGCGATAAGAAGCCGGCTGATGACCTGCTGAATCTGGAAGGTCTTGATCGTGCGATTGCGTTCAAGCTGGCTGCCCGTGGTGTTTGTACGCTGGAAGATCTCGCTGAGCAAGGCGTTGATGACCTGGCTGATATCGAAGGTTTAACCGACGAGAAAGCCGGCGAACTCATCATGGCCGCACGTAATATTTGCTGGTTCGGCGACGAAGCGTAATAAACTGTAGCAGGAAGGAACAGCATGACTGATGTAACTGTAAAATCGCTGGCTGCTGAGATTCAGACCTCCGTGGACCGCCTGGTACAGCAATTTGCTGATGCAGGGATCCCGAAGTCCGCTGATGACTCGGTGACCGCGCAAGAAAAACAAACCTTGTTAACGCACCTGAACCGTGAGCACGGTTCTACGCCTGACAAGTTAACGCTGCAGCGCAAAACGCGCAGCACGTTGAATATTCCTGGTACCGGTGGCAAAAGTAAATCGGTACAAATTGAAGTCCGCAAGACGCGCACCTTTGTAAAACGTGATCCGCAAGAGGCAGAACGCCTTGCCGCGGAAGAGCAGGCACAGCGTGAAGCGGAAGAACAAGCTCAGCGTGAGGCGGAAGCTGCCGCCAAACGCGAGGCAGAATTAAAAGCTGAACGTGAGGCCGCAGAAAAAGCGAAACGCGACGCCAGTGATAAAGTGAAGCGTGACGCTGCGGAAAAAGACAAAGTGAGCAATCAACAGACAGACGAAATGACCAAAACTGCCCAGGCTGAAAAAGCCCGTCGTGAAAATGAAGCTGCCGAACTGAAGCGTAAAGCCGAAGAAGAAGCACGCCGCAAGCTCGAAGAAGAAGCTCGCCGCGTCGCTGAAGAAGCACGCCGTATGGCAGAAGAAAACGAGAAGAACGGTGTGAATACCGTTGAACCGACTGAAGACACCAGCGACTATCACGTCACCACTTCTCAGCACGCACGTCAGGCTGAAGATGACAACGACCGTGAAGTAGAAGGCGGCCGTGGCCGTGGTCGTAATGCAAAAGCTGCGCGTCCGGCGAAGAAAGGTAACAAGCATGCTGAATCCAAAGCCGATCGTGAAGAAGCACGCGCTGCTGTTCGCGGTGGTAAAGGTGGCAAGCGTAAAGGTTCCGCTCTGCAGCAGAGCTTCCAGAAGCCCGCTCAGGCTGTTAACCGTGACGTCGTGATCGGCGAAACCATCACCGTTGGCGAACTGGCGAACAAGATGGCGGTTAAAGGCTCTCAGGTCATCAAAGCGATGATGAAGCTGGGTGCAATGGCGACCATCAACCAGGTTATCGACCAGGAAACCGCGCAGCTGGTTGCCGAAGAGATGGGCCACAAAGTTATCCTGCGTCGTGAAAACGAGCTGGAAGAAGCCGTAATGAGCGACCGTGATACTGGCGCTGCGGCTGAACCGCGTGCACCGGTTGTGACCATTATGGGTCACGTTGACCACGGTAAAACTTCTCTGCTTGACTACATTCGTTCTACGAAAGTTGCCTCTGGCGAAGCGGGTGGTATTACCCAGCACATCGGTGCTTACCACGTAGAAACCGACAACGGTATGATTACCTTCCTGGATACCCCAGGCCACGCAGCGTTTACGTCTATGCGTGCTCGTGGTGCTCAGGCAACGGATATCGTTGTGCTGGTTGTTGCTGCAGACGACGGCGTAATGCCGCAAACCATCGAAGCTATCCAGCACGCGAAAGCGGCGCAGGTGCCTCTGGTTGTTGCAGTCAACAAAATCGATAAGCCAGAAGCCGATCTGGACCGTGTTAAAAACGAACTGTCTCAGTATGGCGTTATGCCGGAAGAGTGGGGCGGTGAAGCACAGTTCATCCCAGTATCTGCTAAAGCGGGTACCGGTATTGACGACCTTCTGAACGCTATCCTGCTGCAGGCTGAAGTTCTGGAGCTGAAAGCCGTGCGTAAAGGTATGGCGAGCGGTGCGGTGATCGAATCCTTCCTGGATAAAGGTCGTGGCCCGGTTGCAACCGTTCTGGTTCGTGAAGGTACCCTGCTTAAGGGCGATATCGTTCTGTGTGGCTTCGAATACGGTCGTGTTCGTGCGATGCGTAACGAACTGGGTCAGGAAGTGCTGGAAGCGGGTCCGTCCATTCCAGTTGAAATCCTCGGTCTGTCCGGTGTGCCGGCTGCCGGTGACGAAGTGACCGTCGTGCGTGACGAGAAGAAAGCGCGTGAAGTGGCACTGTATCGTCAGGGCAAATTCCGTGAAGTTAAACTGGCTCGTCAGCAGAAATCTAAACTCGAGAACATGTTTGCTAACATGACCGAGGGTGAAGTTCACGAAGTGAACGTTGTGCTGAAAGCTGACGTTCAGGGTTCTGTGGAAGCGATCTCCGACTCCTTGCTGAAACTGTCTACCGACGAAGTGAAAGTGAAGATCATCGGTTCTGGCGTAGGTGGTATCACCGAAACCGACGCGACCCTGGCTGCTGCGTCCAACGCCATCCTGGTAGGCTTCAACGTGCGTGCTGATGCTTCTGCTCGCCGCGTGATCGAAGCGGAAAGCCTGGATCTGCGCTACTACTCCGTCATCTATAACCTGATCGACGAAGTGAAAGCGGCGATGAGCGGCATGCTGTCTCCTGAGCTGAAACAGCAGATCATCGGTCTGGCTGAAGTGCGTGACGTGTTCAAATCACCGAAATTCGGTGCGATCGCGGGCTGTATGGTTACCGAAGGTACCATCAAGCGTCACAACCCAATCCGCGTACTGCGTGACAACGTGGTTATCTACGAAGGTGAGCTGGAATCTCTGCGCCGCTTCAAAGATGACGTTAACGAAGTCCGTAACGGCATGGAATGTGGTATCGGTGTGAAGAACTACAACGACGTACGCGTTGGCGATATGATCGAAGTGTTCGAAATCATCGAGATCCAACGCAGCATCGATTAATTGAGATCGTAGGCCGGGTTAGCGAAGCGCCATCCGGCAATTATTTCAAAAGGGGCTTAAGCCCCTTTTTTGTCTGGAGAATTTATTATGGCGAAAGAATTTGGTCGCCCACAGCGCGTGGCGCAGGAAATGCAAAAAGAGATCGCGCTTATCCTGCAACGCGAAATTAAAGACCCTCGCATCGGCGTGATGACCACCGTGTCCGGCGTGGAAATGTCCCGTGACCTGGCCTACGCCAAAGTGTTCGTCACCTTCCTGAACGATCAGGACGAAGCGGCCGTGAAGAACGGCATTAAAGCGCTGCAGGAAGCCTCCGGGTTTATCCGCTCTCTGCTCGGCAAAGCGATGCGTCTGCGTATCGTGCCTGAGCTGACCTTCTTCTACGACAACTCGCTGGTAGAAGGTATGCGCATGTCCAATCTGGTGACCAGCGTGGTGAAACATGACGACGAACGTCGTGTTAACCCGACGGACGACAGCAAGGAGGACTAATGAGTCGTCCTCGTCGTCGTGGTCGCGACGTGCATGGCGTGCTGCTGCTGGACAAACCGCAGGGGGCATCCAGCAACGACGTGCTGCAAAAAGTGAAGCGTCTTTATAACGCCAACCGGGCGGGCCACACCGGCGCGCTCGATCCGCTGGCGACCGGTATGCTGCCGATCTGTCTGGGAGAGGCGACAAAGTTTTCCCAGTATCTGCTCGACTCCGATAAGCGTTACCGCGTTATCGCGAAGCTCGGCCAGCGCACGGATACCTCCGACGCGGATGGCCAGGTCGTGGAAGAACGTCCGGTGACCTTCAGTGCTGAACAGCTTGACGCTGCGCTGGAGAGCTTCCGCGGGGACACGATGCAGGTGCCGTCGATGTATTCCGCCCTGAAATACCAGGGCAAGAAACTCTACGAATATGCGCGTCAGGGCATTGACGTTCCGCGCGAAGCCCGTCCGATAACCGTGTATGAGCTGCTCTTTATTCGCCACGAAGGTGATGAACTGGAGCTGGAAGTGCACTGTTCCAAAGGGACGTACATTCGTACCATCATCGACGACCTCGGTGAAAAACTAGGTTGCGGTGCGCATGTTATCTACCTGCGCCGTCTGGCGGTGAGTAAGTACCCGGTTGAGCGGATGGTGACGCTTGAGCACCTGCGCGAGCTGGTTGAACAGGCGGAAGTACAGGGGATCGCGCCAGCAGCGTTGCTGGATCCCTTGCTGATGCCAATGGACAGTCCGGCAGCGGACTTCCCGGTGGTTAATCTTCCTTTAACATCGTCCGTTTACTTTAAGAACGGCAACCCGGTTCGCACGGCGGAAGCTCCGCTGGAAGGGCTGGTGCGTGTGACCGAAGGTGACGACGGTAAGTTTATCGGCATGGGCGAAATGGATGGCGAAGGGCGCGTTGCGCCGCGTCGTCTGGTCGTCGAATATCCGGTCGACGCGTGACGGTGATAACGCCTCATCTTGCGATAAGCAGGGGAGACGAGTAGAATATTGCCGCTTAACGCCTGGTAAATTGTTTAACAATCTGCGAGGCGTACATGGGGTCGCTGAATTAGAGATCGGCACCCTTACATTCTTTATACTTTGGAGTTTTAAAATGTCTCTAAGCGTTGAAGCTAAAGCTAAAATCGTTTCTGAGTTTGGTCGTGGTACTAACGACAGCGGTTCTACCGAAGTTCAGGTTGCCCTGCTGACTGCACAGATTAACCACCTGCAGGGTCACTTTGCAGAGCACAAAAAAGATCACCACAGCCGTCGTGGTCTGCTGCGTATGGTTTCTCAGCGTCGTAAACTGCTCGACTACCTGAAACGTAAAGATGTTGCACGTTACACCGCGCTGATCGAGCGTCTGGGTCTGCGTCGCTAAGTCTTGCGAGTTTCAGAAAAGGGGGCCTGATGGCCCCTTTTTTCAACCAGACGGCAGCAATTCACTGGAAACTATTGTATTGTTGCTATAAATGATCTTCATTGCAGAGGTTCGCGCGGCTAATGAGAGGCTTCACCCATGGGGGTGTCGGTTGTCATTAGTCGCGAGGATGCGAAGAAGGTCGGGTTAAATCGACAGCACGCCGGTGGTGTGCTGTCATACATTTAAGAAAGGACAGAATTTTGCTGAATCCGATCGTTCGTAAATTCCAGTATGGTCAACATACCGTCACGCTGGAAACCGGCATGATGGCACGTCAGGCTACTGCTGCCGTTATGGTAAGCATGGATGACACCGCGGTGTTCGTCACCGTAGTGGGCCAGAAAAAAGCTAAACCAGGTCAGGACTTCTTCCCGCTGACCGTTAACTACCAGGAGCGTACCTACGCTGCCGGTAAAATCCCTGGTGGTTTCTTCCGTCGTGAAGGCCGTCCAAGCGAAGGCGAAACCCTGATCGCGCGTCTGATTGACCGCCCGGTTCGTCCGCTGTTCCCGGAAGGCTTCGTTAACGAAGTACAGGTTATCGCAACCGTAGTTTCCGTTAACCCACAGGTTAACCCGGACATCGTTGCGATGATCGGTGCATCTGCTGCCCTGTCACTGTCTGGTATTCCATTCAATGGCCCAATCGGTGCCGCGCGCGTGGGTTACATCAATGACCAGTACGTGCTGAACCCAACTCAGGAAGAGCTGAAAGAAAGTAAGCTGGACCTGGTTGTTGCCGGTACTGAAGCGGCGGTTCTGATGGTTGAATCCGAAGCAGAACTGCTGAGCGAAGACCAGATGCTGGGCGCTGTGGTCTTCGGCCACGATCAGCAGCAGATCGTTATCCAGAACATCAACGACCTGGTGAAAGAAGCCGGTAAGCCACGTTGGGACTGGCAGCCAGAAGCAGCAAACGACGCGCTGAACGCACGTGTTGCGGCACTGGCAGAGTCTCGTCTGAGCGACGCGTACCGCATCACCGACAAACAGGAGCGCTATGCTCAGGTTGATGTGATCAAATCTGAAGTGACCGCGACCCTGGTTGCTGAAGACGAAACGCTGGACGCTAACGAAATTGGCGAAATCCTGCACGCTATCGAGAAAAACGTTGTTCGTAGCCGCGTACTGGCCGGCGAGCCGCGTATTGATGGCCGTGAAAAAGACATGATCCGTGGTCTGGATGTGCGTACTGGCGTACTGCCACGTACTCACGGTTCCGCACTGTTTACCCGTGGTGAAACGCAGGCCCTGGTCACCGCGACCCTGGGTACCGCTCGTGACGCACAGATCATCGACGAACTGATGGGCGAGCGCACTGACAACTTCCTGTTCCACTACAACTTCCCTCCGTACTCCGTAGGGGAAACCGGCATGGTTGGCTCGCCGAAGCGTCGTGAAATTGGTCACGGTCGTCTGGCGAAGCGCGGCGTGCTGGCCGTGATGCCAGAAGCTGACAAATTCCCGTACACCGTACGTGTGGTGTCTGAAATCACCGAATCTAACGGTTCTTCTTCCATGGCTTCCGTATGTGGTGCTTCTCTGGCACTGATGGATGCAGGCGTGCCGATCAAAGCCGCTGTTGCGGGTATCGCAATGGGCCTGGTGAAAGAAGGCGACAACTTCGTTGTTCTGTCTGACATTCTGGGTGACGAAGATCACCTCGGCGATATGGACTTCAAAGTGGCGGGTTCCCGCGACGGTATCTCTGCACTGCAGATGGATATCAAAATTGAAGGTATCACCAAAGAGATCATGCAGGTTGCTCTGAACCAGGCTAAAGGTGCGCGTCTGCACATCCTGGGCGTGATGGAACAGGCGATTAACGCGCCGCGTGGCGACATTTCTCAGTTCGCTCCACGTATCCACACCATCAAGATCAATCCAGACAAGATCAAAGATGTTATCGGTAAGGGCGGTTCCGTAATCCGTGCGCTGACCGAAGAGACGGGCACCACCATCGAAATCGAAGATGACGGTACTGTGAAGATCGCAGCAACCGACGGCGAGAAAGCGAAATTCGCTATCCGTCGTATCGAAGAGATCACCGCTGAAATCGAAGTGGGCCGTATCTACAACGGTAAAGTGACCCGTATCGTTGACTTTGGCGCGTTCGTTGCCATCGGTGGCGGTAAAGAAGGTCTGGTTCACATCTCTCAGATCGCTGACAAGCGCGTTGAGAAAGTGACCGATTACCTGCAGATGGGTCAGGAAGTACCGGTTAAAGTTCTGGAAGTTGACCGCCAGGGCCGTATCCGTCTGAGCATTAAAGAAGCAACCGAGCAGTCTCAGCCTGCTGCGGCGCCGGAAACTCCGGCTGCTGAACAGCAAGGCGAGTAAGGTTGCCATTTGCCCTCCGCATTGCGGAGGGCCTGGTATCAGGCAGGACGCCTTGTTAAGCCGCCGGGGGACAGGACGTTCATCCAATAGTTGTCTTCGGGAGTGGGAAATGAAGCCTTTTTTGCGCTGGTGTTTCGTTGCGACAGCTTTAACGCTGGCAGGATGCAGCAACTCTGCCTGGCGTAAGAGCGAAGTCCTCGCAGTGCCATTGCAACCGACTTTGCAGCAGGAAGTGATTCTGGCACGCATGGAACAAATTCTTGCCAGTCGGGCTTTAACCGATGACGAACGCGCACAGCTTTTATATGAGCGCGGAGTGTTGTATGATAGTCTCGGTCTGAGGGCATTGGCGCGAAATGATTTTTCACAAGCGCTGGCTATCCGACCTGATATGCCTGAAGTATTCAATTACTTAGGCATTTATTTAACGCAGGCAGGCAATTTTGATGCTGCCTATGAAGCGTTTGATTCTGTACTTGAGCTTGATCCAACTTACAACTACGCGCACTTGAATCGCGGTATCGCATTGTACTACGGCGGTCGTGATAAGTTAGCGCAAGATGATCTGCTGGCGTTTTATCAAGACGATCCTAATGATCCTTTCCGTAGCCTGTGGCTTTACATCGTTGAGCAGAAGCTCGATGAGAAGCAGGCAAAAGAGGCCCTGAAACAGCGCTTCGATAAATCGGACAAGGAACAGTGGGGATGGAACATTGTCGAGTTCTACCTGGGCAACATCAGCGAAGCAACGCTGATGGAACGCCTCAAGGCGGACGCAACGGATAACACCTCGCTCGCTGAGCATCTCAGTGAAACCAACTTCTATTTAGGTAAGTACTACCTAAGTCTGGGGGATAAGGACAGCGCTACGGCACTGTTCAAATTAGCGGTTGCTAACAACGTACACAACTTCGTTGAGCACCGTTATGCATTGTTGGAATTATCGCTCTTGGGCCAGGAGCAAGACGACCTGGCAGAATCGGACCAGCAATAGCTGACGACATAAACATCAGCCCGTAATCTTTTGATTGCCATCACCTTAACTGGTGAGGGCGTTGTTGTTCGTCAATACACCTACTTTGAGCCGGTTCACACTTTTCAATGAAAATTGCTAATCATTTTCACGATGAGCTAAGTAGACTGGCCGCCATTAATATCGAGGCACTTGTACTACATGGCTGAATTCGAAACCACTTTTGCAGATCTGGGCCTGAAGGCTCCTATCCTTGAAGCCCTTAACGATCTGGGTTACGAAAAACCATCTCCGATCCAGGCTGAGTGTATCCCACACCTGCTTTCTGGTCGTGACGTGCTGGGCATGGCCCAGACTGGTAGCGGTAAAACTGCAGCGTTCTCGCTGCCGCTGCTGAACAACATCGATCCGGACCTGCGTGCACCGCAGATCCTTGTCCTGGCTCCAACCCGTGAACTGGCTGTTCAGGTTGCTGAAGCCATGACGGAATTCTCTAAACATATGCGCGGCGTAAACGTGGTAGCCCTTTATGGTGGCCAGCGTTATGACGTGCAGTTACGCGCCCTGCGCCAGGGCCCACAGATTGTTGTCGGTACGCCGGGCCGTCTGCTGGATCACCTGAAGCGCGGTACGCTGGATCTCTCTAAACTGAGTGGTCTGGTACTGGACGAAGCAGATGAAATGCTGCGTATGGGCTTCATCGAAGACGTCGAAACCATCATGGCGCAGATCCCAGAAGGTCATCAGACCGCGCTGTTCTCTGCTACCATGCCAGAAGCGATTCGTCGTATCACCAAACGCTTCATGAAAGATCCTCAGGAAGTGCGTATTCAGTCCAGCGTCACCACTCGCCCGGACATCAGCCAGAGCTACTGGTCTGTGTACGGCATGCGCAAAAACGAAGCGCTGGTACGTTTCCTGGAAGCGGAAGATTTTGATGCGGCGATTATCTTCGTGCGTACCAAAAACGCGACCCTGGAAGTGGCTGAAGCGCTGGAGCGTAACGGCTACAACAGCGCAGCACTGAACGGTGACATGAACCAGGCTCTGCGTGAGCAGACGCTGGAGCGCCTGAAAGACGGTCGTCTGGATATCCTGATTGCAACCGACGTGGCAGCACGTGGTCTGGACGTTGAGCGTATCAGCCTGGTTGTTAACTACGACATCCCGATGGATTCCGAGTCTTACGTTCACCGTATCGGCCGTACCGGTCGTGCGGGTCGTGCGGGCCGTGCGCTGCTGTTCGTTGAGAACCGCGAGCGTCGTCTGCTGCGTAACATCGAACGCACCATGAAGCTGACTATTCCAGAAGCTGAACTGCCAAACGCAGAACTGCTGGGCAAACGCCGTCTGGAAAAATTCGCCGCGAAAGTACAGCAGCAGCTGGAAAGCAGCGATCTGGATCAGTACCGTGCACTGCTGTCGCAGATTCAGCCTACGGCTGAAGGCGAAGAGCTGGACATGGAAACCTTGGCTGCGGCACTGCTGAAAATGGCGCAGGGCGAACGTACTCTGATCGTGCCACCTGATGCGCCAATGCGTCCTAAGCGTGAATTCCGTGACCGTGACGATCGCTTTGAACGTCGTGGCCCACGTGGTGACCGTCCAGAGCGTGGTGGTGAAGACCGTCCACGTCGTGAACGCCGTGAAGCGGGCGATATGGAACTGTACCGCATTGAAGTGGGCCGTGATGATGGTGTTGAAGTTCGTCACATCGTTGGCGCGATCGCTAACGAAGGCGACATCAGCAGCCGTTACATCGGTAACATCAAGCTGTTCGCATCCCACTCTACCATCGAGCTGCCAAAAGGTATGCCGGGCGAAGTACTGCAGCACTTTACTCGCACCCGCATCCTGAACAAGCCGATGAACATGCAGCTGCTGGGCGATGCTCAGCCACGTCCTGACCGTGGTGGCGAACGTCGTGGCGGTGGTCGCAGTTTCGGCGGCGAGCGTCGTGAAGGCGGTCGCACAGAAGGTCGCGGTGGTGAAGGTCGTCGTTTCTCCGGCGAGCGCCGCGAAAACCGTGGCCCACGTCGTGAAGAAGGCACCAGCCGTCGTCGTTTCGGTGACGCGTAAGCCTTACGCTTCTGACGTAAAGTAAAATATACAGCCCCGATAAATGCTATCGGGGCTTTTTTTATTCCCTTTGTACTCTTGTACTGGTACAGTGCGTCACACTAAAATGCAGAACCGCATAATTGACTGGAGAAAAGGCTGTATGGCGACACTAACCACCACCCAAACGTCACCTTCGCTGCTTGGCGGCGTGGTGATCATCGGCGGAACCATTATAGGTGCCGGGATGTTCTCCCTGCCCGTGGTCATGTCCGGTGCGTGGTTCTTCTGGTCGCTGGCGGCGCTGGTCTTTACCTGGTTCTGTATGCTCCATTCCGGGCTGATGATCCTTGAGGCGAACCTCAACTACCGCATTGGCTCCAGCTTCGACACCATCACCAAAGATCTGCTGGGCAAGGGCTGGAACCTGGTAAACGGGCTTTCCATCGCGTTTGTGCTCTACATTCTGACCTACGCGTACATTTCCGCGAGCGGTTCGATACTGCACCACACCTTTGCTGAGATGTCGCTAAACGTTCCGGCGCGTCTGGCGGGTCTGTGTTTTGCTCTGGGCGTGGCCTTTATCGTCTGGATGAGTACCAAAGCGGTGAGCCGCATGACGGCGATTGTGTTGGGCGCCAAGGTCATCACCTTCTTCCTGACCTTCGGTAGCCTGCTGGGGCACGTCACGCCCGCCACGCTGTTTAATGTCGCGGAAGTGAATACTTCCTACACCCCGTACCTGCTGATGACGCTGCCGTTCTGTCTGGCATCGTTTGGCTACCACGGTAACGTGCCGAGCCTGATGAAGTACTACGGCAAAGATCCACGCACCATCGTGAAGTGTCTGGTCTACGGTACGCTGCTGGCGCTGGGCCTGTATGTAATTTGGCTGCTGGGTACGATGGGCAACATCCCGCGCCCGGCGTTCATCGATATTGCGCAGAAGGGCGGTAACATTGATGTGCTGGTTCAGGCGTTGAGCGGCGTGCTGAACAGCCGTAGCCTGGATCTGCTGCTGGTGATCTTCTCCAACTTTGCCGTGGCGAGCTCTTTCCTCGGCGTGACGCTGGGTCTGTTTGACTACCTGGCGGATCTGTTTGGCTTTGATGATTCCGCGATGGGACGTTTCAAAACGGCGCTGCTGACGTTCCTGCCGCCCGTTGCGGGGGGGCTGCTGTGGCCGAACGGTTTCCTGTACGCCATCGGCTATGCGGGTCTGGCGGCAACCATCTGGGCGGCGATTGTGCCGGCGCTGCTGGCGCGTAAATCACGTAAACGCTTCGGTAGTCCTAAATTCCGCGTCTGGGGTGGCAAACCGATGATTGCGCTGATTCTGGTGTTTGGGGTGGGTAACGCGGTGATTCACGTGCTGTCGAGCTTTAATCTGTTGCCGGTATACCAGTAAAACGTGCGGCTTGCCCCCTCACCCCGACCCTCTCCCAAAGGGAGAGGGAGCAAAGCAAAAAACTACCCCACCAACTCCTCTTTCACCTGCATCGCCAAATCAAACGAATGCAAACGCGCCTGGTGATCGAAAATCTGGCCGTTAACCATAATCTCATCCGCCTGCGTTTCACGCAGCACCGCTTCCAGACCGTGCCGCACATTCGCTTTATCCCCCACCAGTGACATGCTCAGCGCCTGCTGCACGCCATACTGCTCAGAGGCAGACCACAGCTGATGCATATTCTCCACCGGCGGTGGAAGTTGCCCCGTCTCACCGCGGCGCAACTTCACAAACGCCTGCTGCATGGAGGTAAACAGGAATTCAGCATCGCGATTACTGTCGGCGGCAATGATGTTAATACACACCATCGCGTACGGTTTCTCCAGACGTCCAGACGGTTTAAAGTTCGTACGATAGAGATGCAGAGCCTGATGCAGCATATCCGGTGCGAAATGCGAGGCAAACGCAAACGGCAGACCCAGCTGCGCGGCAAGCTGCGCGCTATAAAGACTTGAACCCAGCAGCCACACCGGGATCTTCTCGCCGTAGCCCGGCACCGGGCGCACGTGTGGGTTCGGATCGCGCGCGTCAAACCAGTCAACCAGTTCAGCCACATCGCGCGGGAAGTTGTCGATATCGCCGCTCATATGGCGACGCAAGGCGCGCATGGTCGGCTGGTCGCTACCCGGCGCACGACCCAGCCCCAAATCAATACGGCCAGGATAGAGGGTATTTAGCGTGCCAAACTGCTCGGCAATCACCAGCGGGGCGTGGTTCGGCAGCATCACGCCACCGGAGCCCAGGTGCAATGTCGTTGTGTTCGCCGCCAGATAACCAATCAGAACCGAGGTGGCGGCGCTGGCAATACCGACCATGTTGTGGTGCTCGGCCAGCCAGTAGCGATGGTAGCCACGCTTTTCAGCCAGTTGAGCCAGATCGAGAGAATGCGAAAAGGCTTCTCTGGCCGAGGAGCCTTGTGGGATCGGCGCCAGGTCCAGCACCGAAAACGGAAGGGTTTTGTCAGTCATAACAGCTCACTTTGTCGACGGTCAATCTTTAATACTGCATTAAAAAATGATAACCGTTGTTAACAAAGTGAGCCTTTTTTAGGCCTGCAGTTCCAGCCCGGCCAGGCGTTTCCAGTAACCATTACAGTCGCTGTTTGCCGTTAGCGGCAGCGGAGCTGCGCCGGTTTCATTTGCGCGGAAGGCGTCCAGCATTGTGAACACGCCGGTATCCAGAGGGGATAAACGCACCATATCCACCAGGCCGTCCATTGACGCCAGTTCGTTGCCCAGGTTATAGACATAGCCGCTCATGGTCTGGATCCCGTTCAGGACAAACACCTGCTGATTTTCCTGGGATAGCACGCTGCGCCCGTTCGGGTACTTGATGCAGCAGGTTTCACACTCGTCTTTCGGGCGGTCTTCCGAACGCGCGGTAAAGCAGCGCGCGGAATAAGCCAGCGGAAGATGGCCGTAGCTCAGCACTTCCACTTCAAATTGATTGCGAATGCCGAGATCGTCACACTGCGTCAGCAGGTTTACCAGCCAGTCGCGGGAGAGTTCCACCGGCATACACCAGCGCGTCATTCCCTGTTTGAGCAGCAGGCGCAGCGTGACGGCGTTATAGCAGTTCAGTGCATGACCCGCGACGAACGGTAACTTACGTTCGGCGCACATGTTGACCACGCCCAGGTCACTCGCTTCCAGCAGGAACTCACCGTTTTCAACGTAGCGTTTCAGTTCACCCAGTTCGGACGAGGCTTGCACCAGCGCGAGCGTCGAGAGCACCACCTGTTTACCGCTTCCGACGAGACTTTTCGCCATCTCCAGCCAGTCGCCCACTTTGGTGGCGCGGCGCTTGCTGCACACGGCTTCACCGAGATAAATCACATCAGCGCTGCTGGTGGCGGCCTGTTGGTAAAAATCTTCCAGCGTCTCTTTTGGCCAGTAGTAGAGCACCGGTCCTAATGAATATTTCATGGTTATCTCACTGCCATTTACGGTGATACGCGCCAAGCGTCGTTTGCGTGCCTTCGGACATAGAACCGAGCGTCTCCATCCAGGCTGCCTGCGGAGCATAGTTTTGCGGGTCCGCCATGCAGCGGTCGATAGCCTGACGCCAGACTTTCGCCACCTGGCTCACATAGGCCGGGCTACGCTGGCGACCTTCAATTTTTACCGAGGCAATATTCGCCGCCAGCAGTTCCGGCAGCAACTCCAGCGTGTTGAGGCTGGTAGGCTCTTCCAGCGCGTGGTAGCGCTCACCGTCAACCAGATATCGACCTTTGCATAACGTTGGATAACCCGCGTTTTCGCCGTCCTGATAGCGGTCAATCAACACTTCATTCAGGCGTGATTCCAGCCCCTGCGGGGTTTGTTGCCAGCGGACAAAGCGGGCAGGAGAGCAGGCCCCAACGGTATTGGGTGATTCACCGGTTAAATAAGAAGAAAGGTAGCAACGGCCTTCGGCCATGATGCACAGGCTGCCAAAGGCAAAAACTTCCAGCGGCACTGGCGTGACGCGCGCGAGTTGCTTAACCTGATGAATGGAGAGCACGCGGGGCAGCACCACGCGAGCGACGTCAAAGTGTTGATGATAAAAACGCACGGCCTCTTCATTCGTGGCTGATGCCTGAACAGAGACGTGGCGCTCAATATGCGGATAGCGTTCTGCCGCATACTCAAGCATGGCGAGGTCGGCCAGGATTAACGCATCGGCACCCAGCTGTGCGGCCATATCTACCGCGCGCTGCCAGCGGGCATAGCCGTCAGGATGCGCAAAGGTATTAATGGCAATATGCAGTTTGCGGCGGTGCTGGTGAACGAAGTTAACGGCTTCCTGAAGCTTTTTCTCCGTAAAGTTGAGGCCAGCAAAATGGCGGGCGTTGGTATCATCTTTCAGCCCGATATAGACCGCATCGGCCCCATTTTCGATGGCCGCCTTAAGCGCCGGTAGGTTACCGGCAGGGCAGAGCAGCTCCATAAATTATCCTGATGTAGTCGATCGCAAAATTGTTAACGAGCTGGGATTTTAATTAACCCCTGGGCGACAATTTTTGATTTAAGGCAGCTAATGGCGTATTGATGACACCAATAATGAGCGTCACCGGACGACGGTTTGTTGATTTACGCCGCTATGTTGTGCGTCGGATATGGCAAAATAACGGGACTATTGCTATCAGGGAGTAAAGCTCGTGCTGGATAAACTGCGTTCACGTCTCGTACAATTCGGTCCATCAATGCTGAGCGTGCCGGTGAAACTGGCGCCGTTCGCGCTAAAACGTCAGGTGCTCGAGCAGGTCCTGAGCTGGCAATTCCGCCAGGCGCTGCAGGACGGCGAGCTGGAGTTTCTGGAAGGCCGCTGGCTGAGCATTGAGGTGCGTGACATCGGGCTGCGCTGGTTTACCTCGGTTGAGAATGATCAACTCATTGTACGTGAGTCCGCCGAGGCGGATGTGAGCTTTAGCGCCAGTGCCAGCGATCTGCTGATGATCGCCGCGCGTAAACAGGATCCGGATACGTTATTCTTCCAGCGCCGTCTGGTCATTGAAGGCGATACGGAGCTGGGTCTGTACGTGAAAAATTTAATGGATGCCATTGAGCTGGAGCAGATGCCGAAAGCGCTGCGCGTGATGTTGATGCAAATGGCAGATTTCGTTGAGGCTGGGCTGAAAACCCCGCCTGACAGTAAACACACTTCAGTAGGTGAGCCATGCTGATTCGAGTCGAAATTGGGATTGATGCACCGGGTATCGATGCGTTGTTACGCCGCGCTTTTGAGAGCGATGCGGAGGCCCAACTGGTCCACGATCTCCGTGAAGACGGCCTGATTACTTTAGGGCTGGTAGCCACCGATGACGAAGGTCAGGTTGTTGGCTATGTTGCTTTCAGCCCGGTAATTGTTCAGGGCGAAGATCTGCAGTGGGTAGGCATGGCACCGCTGGCGGTCGATGAGAACTATCGCGGCCAGGGCCTGGCGCGCCAGCTGGTGTATGAAGGGCTGGACTCGCTGAATGAGTTTGGCTATGCCGCCGTGGTCACGCTGGGCGATCCGGCATTTTATGGCCGCTTAGGCTTCGAGCAGGCCGCGCATTACGATCTGCGCTGCCGCTGGCCGGGTACCGAATCCGCCTTCCAGGTACATCGCCTGGCGGATGATGCCCTGAACGGTGTGAGTGGCCTGGTTGATTACCACGATCACTTCAATCGTTTCTGAGCAGGCTTTCGCGTAGCGCCTCAAATGAGCCGTCTCCGGTAACGAGGCGCTCTTTCTGGCGCTTCGTCAGCTGTTTAATCCGGTATTCCAGCCTGAGCGCCAGCGACCTGTCGCCGACGGCGGCGTAAAAAGCCAGCTGAAGTTCACCTTTCCCCCGCAGCGCTTTTGCCCCTTTCCCCGTTTGATGTTGTAAAAAACGCCGCGCCACATCGGTAGTGATCCCGGTGTAGAGTGCGTTATCAGCGGTTCGGACGAGATAGAGAAACCAGCACACGGTAAACAGATTCAGTATGTTAAGGTGAACGCACCATAGCATGAGAGAGAGCGAAAATGGAAACACTGGCAGCCATTAACCGCTGGCTGGCGAAGCAGCATGTCGTCACCTGGTGCGTCTGTAAAGACGAAGAGATGTGGTGCGCGAACGCCTTTTATTACTACGATCCCGAGCGTGTAGCCTTCTATGTCATGAGCGAAGACAAAACGCGGCATGCGCAAATGACCGGCCAGCAGGCGAAGGTGGCGGGTACGGTAAATGGCCAGCCCAAAACGGTCGCGCTGATCCGTGGCGTGCAGTTCAAGGGAGAGATCCGTCGGCTGGAGGGAGAAGAGAGCGACGCGCGCCGTAAGCACTACACGCGCCGCTTCCCGGTTGCCGCTGCGCTAAAAGCCCCGGTGTGGGAAATCCGCCTCGATGAGCTGAAATTTACCGACAACACGCTGGGCTTTGGCAAGAAGCTTCACTGGCTACGCGCCGAGCAGGCGTAGCGCTTCCCGGTTAAACGCCGGAAGATCGTCCGGGGTCCGGCTGGTGATCAACTGGTCTTTGTCGTTGACCACTTCCTGATCGTAAAACTCAGCCCCCGCATTTTTCAGATCGATCACGATCGGTTTCACCGCCGTCAGCTTACGTCCGCGGACCACGTCGGCGCTGATCAGCAGCTGCGGGCCGTGACAGATAGCAAAGACCGGTTTTCCGGTAGCGACAAAATCACGTGTGAAAGTGACGAAACGCTCGTCCCCGCGCAGGGAATCCGGTGAATGGCCGCCGGGTAACAGCAGGGCGTCGAAATCAGACGGGCTGACGTTATCGATGGTTTCGTCGATGGTCACGCTGGCTTCGCCCTTATGGCCTTTCACCGTTTTGCCCGCTTCTTTCTCAATGGTAATGACCTCATGTCCCGCCTTGCGGAATGCCTCTGCAGGAGAGGTGAATTCTGAATCTTCAAACTCGTCGGTAATCAAGACTGCGATTTTCTTGCCCATGCTTCCTCCGTTGTTTTGGCTTCAGACTGATTTTTCTCCGCTTGTGGTAAATACTTACCTGTCACAGACTTCTAAGTGTGGTCGACCACGCTGAGTTCGCAAACGGACAATTCTGTAAAGGGGATACGATGAGCCAGGTACTGATTACGGGCGCAACCGGGCTGGTCGGCGGGCATCTGCTGCGGCTGCTGATCCAGGATCGCCATATTAACTATATCGCCGCACCGACGCGTCGCCCGCTGCTGGATATCTCCGGCGTCTTTAACCCGCACGACCCGCAGCTCACCGACGCGCTGGCGCAGGTGCAGGACCCGATTGATATCGCCTTTTGCTGCCTCGGTACGACGCGGCGTGAGGCGGGCAGTAAAGAAGCCTTTGTCCATGCGGATTACACACTGGTTGTGGATACCGCACTGACGGCGAAAAAATTGGGGGCAAAGCATTTTCTGGTGGTCAGTTCTCACGGCGCGAGCAACGGCTCGCCGTTTTTTTACAACCAGGTGAAGGGCAAGATGGAAGAGGCGCTGATTGACCAGAAGTGGGAATATCTGACCATTGTGCGGCCTTCCATGCTGATGGGGCACCGCGACGAACGGCGCTTTAACGAGTCTGTTTTCGCTCCGCTGTTTCGCATCCTGCCGGGTAACTGGAAGTCCATTGAGGCGCGGGATGTCGCGCAGGCGATGCTGAAAGAGGCGCTGGCACCGTCGCAGGAAGGGGTCAATATCATCCCTTCGGCAAAACTGCGTGAAATCGCGCAGGGCGAGGCGTAAACTTCTCCGGCTTATTCAATAACACTCTCCGGGGAATGGTATGACTGGTCAGTCTTCATCTCAGGCGGCGACACCTGTCCAATGGTGGAAGCCCGCACTCTTCTTTCTCGTGGTCATCATTGGCCTCTGGTATGTGAAATGGCAGCCGTACTATGGCAAGGCCTTCACCGCCGCCGAAACGCACAGCATTGGTAAATCGATACTCGCGCAGGCGGATGCCAGCCCGCTGAAGGCGGCGTGGGATTACGCCATGGTCTACTTCCTGGCTGTCTGGAAAGCTGCGGTATTAGGCGTCTTGTTGGGGTCGCTGATTCAGGTACTTATTCCGCGAAACTGGCTGGTGAAAACCCTCGGGCAGCCACGCTTTCAGGGCACCTTGCTGGGGACGATTTTCTCTCTGCCGGGCATGATGTGTTCATGCTGTGCAGCCCCTGTGGCCGCAGGAATGCGCCGTCAGCGTGTCTCGATGGGCGGTGCACTGGCGTTCTGGATGGGCAACCCGCTGCTCAACCCAGCAACGCTGGTGTTTATGGGCTTTGTGCTCGGCTGGCATTTTGCGGCTATCCGCCTGGTTGCCGGGCTGCTGACGGTGCTGGTGGTGGCGACGCTGGTGCAAAATCTGGTGAAAGAGAAAGCGCCAGAGCCCGCTTCTGTTGAACTGGACATCAGCGAGCCGCAGGGCAGTTTCTTTGCCCGCTGGGGTAAAGCGCTGTGGCAACTTTTCTGGAGCACCATTCCGGTTTATATCCTGGCGGTTCTGGTGCTCGGCGCGGCGCGCGTCTGGCTGTTCCCGCATGCGGATGGCGCGATTGATAACACGCTGATGTGGGTGATTGCGATGGCCGTTGCTGGCTGCCTGTTTGTGATCCCAACGGCGGCTGAAATTCCGATTGTTCAGACCATGATGCTGGCTGGCATGGGCACCGCGCCCGCGCTGGCGCTGCTTATCACCTTGCCGGCCATTAGTTTGCCGTCGCTTGTCATGCTGCGTAAGTCTTTCCCGGCAAAAGCGCTGTGGCTGACAGCGGGGCTGGTAGCGTTAAGTGGGGTGCTGGTGGGAAGCATTGCGCTTCTGTGAAAAAAAAAGCCCGGTGGCGCTACGCTTACCGGGCCTACAGTGAGGTTTTTTTATTTGATGTAAGTAAACGCGGTGGTGACGTGCTTCACGCCGCTGACCCGGCTGGCGATATCCGCTGCCGCTTTCCCTTCACGGTCGGTAACCAGACCCAGCAGGAACACTTCACCGTTTTCGGTCGTCACTTTTACGTTTGAGGATTTCACCTGATCTGAACCCAGCAGCTGGGAACGGACTTTTGTGGTGATCCAGGTGTCAGACGACGCCGTACCCAGGCTGATTGGCTGGCCCTGACGGATTTCATTGAAGACTTCCGTAGTGCCCTCAACGCCCATGGCGATCTGTTTCGCGCGGCTGGAGAGTTCGGTATTCGGTGACTGACCCGTCAGCAGGACTTTGCCCTGATAAGCCGTCACATTGATACGCGCTTCTTTCTTAATTTGTTCGTCTTTCGACAGCGCACTGTTGACGCGCAGCTCCAGCGTACCGTCATCCACCTGCGTTCCTACAGAGCGTGGATCGGTCGCCGCTTTGGTGCCTACTGCGGCAGTACCCACGACAGCCGCAGCGATACATCCCTGAAGCAGCAATGCAGACATAAGGACTGCGAGGGTCGATAAAGCCTTCATAAAAACTCCTTAATCATCCTGGTGAGGGAAAAGCGTGTTATCGATCAAATCGCATAAGCAGTTTACCGTAAGCATATGCATCTCCTGAATGCGTGCGCTACGGTGAGACGGAATGCGGATTTCCACATCCTGCGGCCCCAGCAGACCCGCCAGTTCACCACCGTCATAGCCGGTTAAGGCGACGATAGTCATGTCACGGGTGACCGCGGCTTCAACGGCTTTGACAATGTCCCGACTGTTGCCGCGCGTGGAGATGGCCAGCAGCACATCACCGGCATGCCCCAGGGCGCGCACCTGCTTTGCGTAAATTTCGTCATGCAGACGATCGTTAGCAATCGCTGTTAAGACCACATTATCGGTATTAAGTGCAATGGCAGGTAAACTCGGGCGTTCGGTTTCAAAACGATTAATCATGCTGGCAGCAAAATGCTGTGCGTTGGCGGCTGAGGTACCGTTGCCACAACAGAGGATTTTGTTGCCATTAAGCAGGGATTGCACCAGCGTCATTGCAGCACGAGAGATCGCGTCCGGAAGGGCTTCCGCCGCGGCAATCTGAGTCTGGATGCTTTCTGTGAAGCACACTTTAATTCTTTCGAGCACGTTATCCCTTTTAAATCGTAATTATGCGTCTTCGCCAAAAGCGTTTTTAAGCCATTCGATCTCATTTCCGGTGAAGGCTATCACATCGAACCGGCAATCCACAGTATCAAAACTTCCATTATGGCGGGCAAGCCACAAGTGGGCAGTCTGTAATAATTTATGTTGTTTGGCGAGCGTCACGCTGGCGGCAGCACCGCCAAAACGGGAAGACTGTCGAAAGCGGACTTCTACAAACACAATCACCTGACCCTCTTTCATGATCAGATCAATTTCGCCGCCACGTCCGCGAACGTTAGCGGCGATAAAATGCAGTCCTTTGCCTTCAAGCCAGCGACGCGCTTTTAACTCCCACGCATCGCCGGTCTCTTTACGGCTTAACTGGCCGGGACGATTTGTCCCTGCTGGTATTTGAGCCATGATAACTTCCTGTTGATCACGCAGTCCTGCGTCGCGGTCAGATCGCCCGTGTTGCCGTTAAGCTCAAAGCCCGGTACCTGACGCATCTGGGTAAAGTGGTTCGCCAGCGCCCATGCATCGACCCCCATGGCATACAGACGCGCCAGTGAGTAGTCGTTACGTACGCTGCTCAGCGCCTGCTGCATCAGCGCCGGGTTGCTGCCCGCGAGCATCGGAATTTCACTGTACTGCAGGCCGTCCATTTCCAGACGGAAATCGGGGCCAGCGGTGCCTTGCGCGCTGCGGGAACTGGCATAGAGCGTTGCGCCGCTCTGGCTGCCGTTACGCATCGCAATCATCGGTTTGATAAAGGCGATCTCTTGCGGTGTGGCAACGATATAAGCCGCATCCACTTTTCCACCGCCGCCGATCTGCGCATCGGTAGGTGGGGCAGGGATGGTCAGTCCACCAATGGTCACGCCCTGCTGCTGTGGCAGGCTGGCGGTCACCGGGCTGCCGTTAAGCGCGATACCCGCTCCGCCGTTTACGCCCGCGCGCAGTTCTGAGACGGAACCGAATTTCTGCTGCAGCACGATACCGCCGCCCAGCTTTTGCCACTCATCGGCGAAGGCATTCGCTACGCGATCGCCTAGCGTACTGCGCGGGATGAGCAACAGTGGAGCCTGTTTACCCTGCTCGTGGATATGACGTGCCGCATCGCGAGCTTCGTCTTCCGGAGAGAGCGCGAAGTAGCAAATATTGGCCCGGTTCTGAACCTGCTCCGGCTGGTTGAGCGCCAGCACGTTTAGCGTGGTATTGCTCTTCATCAGCTCTTCCACGTTGTTTTTCAACAGCGGACCGACAACGATGCTCGCCCCGTCCTGTTGCACCTGAGCCAGTACCTGGTCAAGCGGCTGCGAACTGGTGTCGTAAATTTTCAGTTCGGTGCCAGGATTAGCGCTGGTGGTCGCCACGGCCTGCGGCTGCGCGGCAGGTGGAGTGGTTGGTTGTGCTGGCTGTTGTTGAGTTTGTTCTGCTGTTGCCTCAGGCGCTGCAGGAGAAGCAGGTGTCTCCACTGGCGCCTGTGTTGCTGGTTCTGCAGCAGGCGGAGGCGTCGTCGGTGCGGTCACCGGGTTTTGCATCGTGCCTTGCGCCGGGGTTTGCGCCGTGGTCAGATCGCTGGTCTCGGCGGCGGAAGGGCTGACAACATCATTCACGTTGGCCGCCTGTGCTGCCTGCACCGGCACCGCGCTGCCCGTCACCGGCATAGTGCCGTTTTTCGCCGCTTCAAAGCCCTGTTGAATCGTACGGCCAAACACCGCCGCCTGACCATTCAGCGGCAGAAGCAGTGCAATTTTGCTGGTCGATGCTGGCTTAAAGTTCTGCACGTTCACCAGCTGGGTTGGCAGCATTTTGGCGCCCGGGTTTTGCGGGTAGCGAGTCTGCCAGTCGGTAATACCGGCCTTCAGCATCTTAGGGTCGGTGCGGTTGTTAAACCACATCTGTTGGAGATCAAGCCAGCCCTGCAGCACGTTCTCATCCGCGTTGATGACCAGCGCCTTTGCCTGATCCGGGGTCATGGCGGCAAGAGCCTGCCAGGTGGCATCAATATTTTTCTGCTTGTCGGCACCGGCAAGCAGCGGTTCCTGAGCGATAAGCGCGCGGAGCAGCGTCAGGGAAGGACGCCCCTGTTCAGCGGTGATACCCGCCTGCCAGAAGCGTGCCTGCTGGTTTTTATCCAGCGCGCTCAGGTCGATGCTACCCAGGATCTTTTTCGCGCTGTCATACTCTTTCTGCGCGACCTTCAGCTCGGCAGAGAGCAGGCTCTGCTCAAGACGCTGGGTATCGTTAAGATCTTTCGGCAGCTGGCCGAACAGCTCTGCAGCCTGCTGGATTTTTCCCTCTTTCAGCAGTGCACGAATGGCGAGTAATTGCCAGTTGATCCTGGTATCATTTGAACTCTGCGACATTTGTTGCAGATAAAAGCCAGAATCAGCCTGAGCGGAACCCTCAAGATGGGCGGTGCTCTGGTCAGGTGCCTGGGTGCCGCAGCCTGCAAAGATCAGGGCTGCCAGCAGAAGCGGCACGCTGCGCGTGGCTTTTTTTCGAAGAAACGTTAACGGTACCATACTGTATCCAGTGATTTTTTTTACGCAATGCTCAATATTAAATCGGCAATACGGACGAAACAATGAAACAACACGAAACGGCAGATAATTCTCAAGGCCAGCTTTATATTGTACCTACTCCTATCGGGAATTTGTCTGATATTACCCAACGTGCACTCACTGTATTGCAAGCCGTTGATTTAATTGCGGCTGAGGACACTCGTCATACCGGTTTACTGCTGCAGCATTTCGCGATTAACGCCCGTTTGTTTGCCCTGCACGATCACAATGAGCAACAAAAAGCCGACACGCTGGTGGCGAAGCTCAAGGAGGGGCAGAACATTGCGCTGGTCTCCGACGCGGGAACGCCGCTGATTAACGACCCCGGCTACCATCTGGTGCGTACCTGCCGTGAAGCCGGCATTCGCGTTGTGCCCCTGCCGGGACCGTGCGCCGCGATTGCTGCGTTAAGCGCTGCAGGTCTGCCGTCTGACCGTTTCTGCTATGAAGGTTTTCTGCCCGCCAAATCCAAAGGCCGTCGCGACGTCTTAAAAGACCTGGAAGCGGAACCGCGTACCCTCATTTTCTACGAATCCACCCACCGCCTGCTGGAAAGCCTGGACGATATGGTTACCGTCTGGGGTGAGTCCCGCTACGTCGTGCTGGCGCGCGAGCTAACCAAAACCTGGGAAACCATTCACGGCGCACCGGTGGGTGAACTGCTGGCGTGGGTGAAGGAAGACGAAAACCGCCGCAAAGGTGAGATGGTGCTGATTGTCGAAGGGCATAAAGCAGAAGAGGATGCCCTGCCAGCCGATGCGCTGCGCACGCTGGCATTGCTACAGGCCGAATTGCCGCTTAAAAAAGCGGCTGCGCTGGCGGCGGAAATTCACGGCGTGAAGAAGAATGCCCTGTATAAGTACGCGCTGGAGCAGCAGGGGGAGTAAGCCCCAGCCGTCTTTTTGCCGGGCGGCGGCTGCGCCTTACCCGGCCTACAGATCTGAACACTTTTTATTTTCCTGGCACCGCCTCAAACACCAGCGTTTCCAGCGGTTGTAGCGTAATCACCACGGCGTTTTTGTATTGTCCCGGTACGGTTGCATTACGGCCATATACCGCTCTCAGACTAAACTGCGCTGCCTCTCCTGTCGGGATTTCGAAATCTTTCGCTAAATCCAGATAGTAGGTTTGCGGCTTGTCCGACGGGTTTCGCAAACCAAGAATGGCTTTGTCTTTATTCCATGACGCCCAGCCGTAAACCTGAAGCGCCGTCGGGTCTCCGCCTATCCAGTGGGTATCCACCAGCACGCTGGCGTTTTCCCGCGACCATTTTGCCGCCTGCGCAAGGGTATCCCACTTCGCCTTGTTCAGCATTGAAGGAGTGATATACAGCTCCTGCAGCTGCGTGCCGGTCGCGAAGTAGCTCCAGACCTGATCGGCAAAATCGCTGTCCGTTTGTACTTTCTCCAGCCCGTAATAGGCGTTTTCCGCGCTGACGATCCCGTGGTACATCAGCGAGTTCAGCGGGAACAGCGGGCCTTTGCGCACAATGGAGCGATACGTTTCGGCATCGCGGTAGGTCATCCACTGCTGTACCGGCGTGCCGGGCCCGTACAGGTTAATGTCATCGCCCTGGCGCCAGATCGAGTCGGCGTAGAACAGCCAGGATGGGCTGGCGTTGGTGCCGGTCGTCAGGTTGATAAACAGATTTGGGTTGGCGCTGCGCATGTTATGTAGCAGAGCGATAGAGGCGTCAAAATCCGAGGCAAACGGGCTGCCCTGGATATGCGCGTTGGCATTACCCATCCCGTCCAGCTTGAATGAGGTAATGCGTTCGTTTTTGATAAGCTTAACGATCTGCTCATTGAAGTTCTTAAAGTAGTTCGGTCCTGACAGGGCCAGCTTCCCGTCGACGGTTTCAAACCCATACTCTTTTGCATGCGAGACGCGAACGTCGCGAGGCTTGTTGTAGCCTCCCCACGGCGAGAGCCACAGTCCGACCGAGCTGTGCAGGCTGTCGGCTTTTTCCCGAACCTTGCCAAAACCGTCGCTGAATGCCGGGCCAAATAGCCAGCGCCCGGTAAGGTCGTCCCAGCCGTCGTCCAGCAGGAAGGCGTCCAGCGCCACGCCGCGTCCGGTAATGAACTCCTTATTCCACTCGTCCATCCGCCCCAGAACATCCTGCTCGGTGTACGGATTGAAAAAGCCGATATCCATCCAGCTGTTGTAGTGCAGATAAGGCTTGTACGGTCGCGGACGCACGGCATCAATAAACTGGTTCACGCTGCGGCGCAGCTGGCTGATTTCCGGGAAGGTGCCGAACCAGGTGGTAAAGCTGACCGGCGACTCTGGCTGGATCGGCGTTTTCAGTTCTACGTTGAGATTGGTGGTCGCTTCATAGGCGTAAGTGTTAACGATGGGCTTGTCCGGCAAAATAAAGAACGAATCAGCAACGATCGGCGAGCTGTTGATCGCCCCGTCAACATAGGGTGCCTGAGACTGCTTTTTCGTCGGGAAGAAGGTAATTTTCGCCACGTCTCGCGGCTGGCTGACTGCGGCAACGGTGTAGTCGATGCTGGAGTATTTTCCCTTCACCAGGTTCAGCTTCACCGTTACGTTAAAGTCCGGATGGGTAAAGTCGACGACAATAGCGTTGTCCTGCTTTTCGACGTGCTTAATGGTGAAATCCGCGGTGTGGATTTTTGTCTCGTCCGGCAGCGTCAGGAAGAACAGCTCCTGCGGCGTGAGCGGATGGTTAGCCTTATTGTCCTTAACCACTACCGTTGAGTTTGCGTCATCAAATGACAGAGCAATATTGTCGTTATTGAGCACGTAGTTGGTGGCCAGAGCACCGTGAGAAACAAACAGGGCCAGCAGCGAGAGAGTGAGCACTTTTTTCATCGGTTAAGATCCTAATCAGAAATGCTTCAGCATTCGGTTGATGGATTGCTCCAGCCAGTAGCGCTGGGTGCCGAAGTTAATCCGCAGGTAGTTTTCGCCGTTTTGCACGTAGTGGCTGCCGTCTTCAATCACGACACCGGCCTGCTGGGCGAAATGTTGGGTCAACTCTGTGGCGCTGCGGTCGTCGGCGCTTACGTCTATCCAGGCCAGATACGACGATTCCGGGTTCATCATCTTCCACGCCGGGAAGTGGGTCTGAATAGCGTCCGCAAGGTAGCGGGCATTGCCTTGCAGATAGTCGTTGAGCGCGTCGAGCCACGGCAGGCCGTGCTGGTAGGCGAGAATAATCCCCCATACGCCAAACATATTGGGTGAGGTAATCGAGTTCTTCTCAAGCTGCTGGCGGAAGCGCTGGCGCAGCGAATCGTCCGGGATCATGGAGTAGGACGTTTTCAGCCCGCCTAGGTTGAAGGCTTTATTTGGCGACGTCAGCACGATCAGGTTGTCCAGTGCGGCACAGCCCGAGGTCAGACAGCTGACGAATGTGCCTTTCAGAATGTGCTCTGCGTGAACCTCATCGACCACCAGAATCGTGCCGTAGCGTTTACAGAGATCGGAGACCTGGCGTATCTCATCCGCGCGCCAGATCCTGCCCGAGGGGTTATGCGGCGAGCAGAAGAACCACAGTTTTGGACGGTGGGTTTTGAGCTGATCTTCAACCAGATTAAAATCCAGCTGATAGCGGTTTTCCTTCACGGAAAGCGGGTTAGCAAGCACCCGCACGCCCTGGCGCTGTGCCGCCATCGCAAACGGATCGTAGACCGGCGTGTTCATCATCACGCTATCGCCAGGCGTGCAGAACGCCTGGACCGTGTAATGCAGCGTGGAGACGGTGCCGTAGGTCAGGGTGAGCCACGACTTCTCCACCTCAACCTGATGACGCGTGCGCTGGAAGGCCATCACCGCGTCGTAAAATTCGTCGAAGCTCCAGGTATAGCCAAAGGTGCCGTGCTCCACGATGCGCTGGAAGCCTTCAATAACGGCCGGCGGCGAGGTGAAGTCCATGTCTGCGATCCACAGCGGGATAAACCCCTGCGGGACATCACCAAAGCGTGAGCAGACAAACGCATGGTCCCATTTACGGCACTTATCGCTTTTACGCTCGATGATTTTGTCGAAATCAAACACAACAACCCCCTGTTAGATTAAGGCTTCAATGCCGGTTTTGACGCTCTGCACCTGCGGGCCGATGATCACCTGAACGCTGTGAGCATCCAGCACCACCACCGACAGGGCACCAGCCGCTTTCAGCTCCTGCTGATCGATAAGCCCCATCTCCTTCACGACCAGGCGCAAGCGGGTGATGCAGTTGTCGAGCGACTCGATGTTCTCTTTGCCACCGAGCGCGCGCAGGATAAGCCCGTGATCGTATTTCGATTTTCCACGCGCGCGGGTGTTGGCTTCGACGGCCTGCTGCGCACCCTGCGCGTCCACTTCACGTCCCGGCGTCTTGATATCGTGTTTGAGGATGTACCAGCGGAAGACGAAGAAGTAGATGGCAAACCAGGCGATACCGACCGGGAACAGCAGATACCATTTGGTCGACATCCCCTGCATCACGCCGAAGATCAGCAGATCCAAAATCCCGCCGTCGGTGTTGCCGATGGTGACCCCCAGCAGGGCCATCACCATCAGCGCCAGGCCCGACATCACGATATGGAAGGCGTAAAGCGCGGGGGCGATAAACAGGAACAGAAACTCAATCGGTTCTGAAATACCGGTGACGACGGAAACCAGCACGCCGGAAAGCAGCAGCCCCTTAATTACCGGGCGGTTTTCCGGACGCGCGGTGCGGTAGATGGCGTACGCCACGGCAGGCAGGCCAAAGATAAAGGTCGGCATAAAGCCTTGTGACAGAAACGCGGTAACGTGCGGGCTAAACGGCAGTCCGGCTTTCAGCTCGGCGTAGAAGATATTCAGCGCACCGGCCACTTCATGGCCGTTGACCATCTCAATGCCGCCTGCCGGCGTGAAGCGCACCATCGCCAGCAGGATATGGTGCAGACCAAAGGGTTTAAGCAGCAGCACGCCTACGCCGTACAGGAACGGTCCGAAAACGCTGGTGCTCTGAATGATATGGCCAATTCCGGCAATGCCCAGCGCCACGTATTCCCACAACAGCGGGATAAACAGCCCGACCAGCGACAGCATGAGTGCGGTAATGATGGGCACAAAACGAATGCCGCTAAAGAACGCAAAGGCGTCATGCAGCACCGTGTCCTGAAAACGCTCGTGCAGGAAGTAAGTGATTACCCCCACCACGATGCCGCCCAGCACGCCCATCTCCAGGGTCTGGATCCCCAGCACGATCGATTGTCCTACCTGTCTCATGGTGGCGGCGTCGGCAAGCTGGTGGGTGGCGGTCAGGTAGTAGTTGATGCTCATGTTCATCAGCATATAGCCAACGAACCCGGCAAAGGCGCCCACGGCCTTGTTGCGTTTGGCGAGGCCCATCGGGATAGCCATGGCAAACATCAGCGGCAGATAGGTAAAGGCGAAGCCGCCCACCATGGCGATAAAGCCAAAGGTCAGCTGCGTTAACTCGCCGCCCAGAAAGGGAAAGCTTTTAATAGTGGAAGGGCTGGTGACGGAGCTACCGATACCCAGCAGCAACCCCATAAAGGCCAGCAGAGAGACGGGGAACATAAACGTCTTTCCCAGGCTTTGGAAAAATTCCCACGCTTTCGATTTAAACGACTTTTCCTGTGTCATGTAGGGACTCCTCGGATTTTTAGGATAATGGAAGGCGCTGTCCGGCTTAAGGACGCGCCTTCATATTTGCGAGGCTTATAGTTATTTTTTAGGTATTGACGTAATGCGCGATGGGATCAGGCTTCGGCAGGAAGCAGGAGCCGGTTTGCCGAGCCGCAAACGGCGATCTTGCTTCTGACCACCTCTTTCATGGCGTCCATGCCTACCCGCATGTAGAAGCGCGGATCGTTCCCCTGCGGGTTTTCGGCAAACCAGGCTTTAACCGCGTCAGAGAAGGCAATTTTCAGCTCGGTGGCCACGTTGACTTTGCATACGCCCAGCTCGATGGTGCGGCGAACAAACTCATCCGGCACATCGCTCGCGCCGTGCAGCACCAGCGGCACGGTGACCACTTCGCGGATTTCCGCCAGCCGCTGGAAGTCGATTTTCGGACGTTTGGTATACAGGCCGTGTGCGGTGCCGATGGCGACGGCAAGGCTATCGACGCCGGTCAGTTCGACGAAGCGTTTCGCCTCCTGCGGATCGGTGAGGAACGCGCTTTCGGCGTCTACGCTCATGTCATCTTCCACGCCGCCCAGACGGCCCAGCTCGGCTTCGACGCTGCAGTCGTTGAGGTGGCAGAAATCGACCACCGACTTCACCAGTTTCACGTTTTGTTCAAACGGATAGTGGCTGCCGTCGATCATCGCGCTGCGCACGCCCGCGTTGACCTTGCGGCGTATATCATCCAGCGATTCGTGGTGATCGAGATGCAGCGCCAGCGGCATGTTGTAGGTGTGGGAGTACGCGCTGCACAGGGCGTAGATCTCTTCCAGCGCAATATGCTTAAAGGTGCCCGGCGTGCCCGCGAGGATTACAGGCGATCGCATTTCGCTGCACGCTTCAAGGATCGCCTGGATCGTCTCCGCGTTGTGGATGTTGAACGCCGGAACGGCGTAGCCTTTTGCCTGTGCGTCCTGCAGAAGATATTTGGTTGAAATGATACTCATGATCCGATCCTCTTAAGCCTGCCACGGATGAATAACAACGCCCTGCACTACACGGTTGACCGTCCCGCTGGCGGATGGCGTATCGGGCGTATTGCCTACGCTGAGCGACTGGGTGAGTGCAAAGACCTGGGCATACATCAGGAAGCAGAACGCCTGTTCCATATCGATAAACGGACGTGAAGGCGGCAGCAGAATGTGCGGACCCGCTTCAATGACCGGATCGTTTTCAGCGGCGATGGCGACGACGCGCAGGGCCTGGCGATCGCGGCGCAGCTCGGCCAGCAGATCCAGATCGTACTGACGCGTATACGGATGGCTGGAGATAAACACCACCACCAGCGTTTCGCTATCGACCAGCGACTTCGGCCCGTGACGGAAGCCCGTCGGGGAATCGTAAAACGCCGCCAGCTTGCCCGCCGTCAGCTCCAGCACCTTCAGCGCCGATTCGCGCGCCGCGCCCTGCAGGCCGCCGCTTCCCAGATAGACGACGCGTTTCCACGCTTCATTGCCAAAGACGCCGTGGCTGAAATCGCCGAGCGCGGTGAGGATCGCCTGACAGCGATCGGCGACGTCGCGGAAGGTGTGGCTATTGATCGTTTCCGGCGCGAACACCGCCAGACAGCTCGCCATCATGGTGGTAATGCTGCTGGTCATCGCGAACCCGCGATCGTGCGTTTCGGCAGGCATCAGCAGGGCAAAGGCGTTATCGCTGTCGACGGCGTTCTGGTACAGGCTCCCCGCCTCGTTGCAGGTGATCGACAGGTGGTAGCACTCCGGCACGAACTGGTTTGCCAGCTCGACGGCCGCGACGCTTTCCGGGCTGTTGCCGGAGCGGGCAAACGAAATCAGCAGCAGCGGATGCGCAGGGCTGAAGTAGTCCACCGGGTTCGTGACCAGATCGGTTGTCGGCACGGCAGTGAAGTTTTTCCCGGTGTAGCTCGCGAGCCAGGGAGAAACGATATCGCCGATAAAGGCGGATGTGCCCGCGCCGGTCAGGACGATCCGCAGATCCTTCTTGCGCAGCAGCGGCGTCAGGAAACTGTCGATCGAAGCACGCAGGTTATCGATGTTGTTGAGCGAGCGGATCCAGCTGGCAGGCTGCTGGCGGATCTCTTCCTCTGTCCAGGTGCCGGTTGTCGCGGCGGTAGTGGTTTGTGGCATAACTCAGTCCTTAGTCGTGTGAATTCCACATCAGACGCTGGCAATCGTGTCGCTATCTTTCGTTTCGTTTCACTTGTTCACTTAAGCAGTTAAATAAAATCTATAGAAAAGAAATCGAAACTTCAATGAAAGAAAAGAAATAAAACGAAAAGTGTGATCGTGAAAGGAAAGGGAAGAGTTAAGGAAAGGAAAAGAAAGGCCTTACGATCGGGTGCCGTAAGGCCAACAGGAGACACAATGAAAGGGCTAAAGGGAGAGAGCCTGTCCCTGAATCCAGATCTGCTGGAGATGTAAACCCCCGTCCAGCGCAATGATATTGGCGCGTTTACCCGGGGCTAAGGATCCTAGCTGACCGTCAACGCCCAACAGCCGGGCAGGGTGCAGCGAGGCCATATGGATAGCGTCTTCGGCGGTTACGCCCGCATACTCCACCATATTCCTGACCGCGGCATCCAGCGACAGCGTGCTGCCCGCCAGCCCGCCGGAGCCGGTTCGAACCACGCCGTTTTGCATCGAGACCTCTTCGCCACAAAGCGTATACCGTCCGTCCGGCATACCTGCCGCCTCCATTGCATCGGTAATCAGCACCACGCGCTCCTGCGCGCAGCAGCAGCATAAGCGCATCGCCCCCGGATGGACGTGGTGCCCGTCGGCAATCAGCTCCAGCCACGCCCGTTTGTCCGTAAGCCCTGCGCCGACCATTCCGGGCTCTCTGTGGTGCAGCCCCGTCATGCCGTTGTAGCAGTGAACCAGCCCGTCGGCACCCGCATCAAACGCGGCAAGTGTTTGCCGGTACGTGGCAGCGCCGTGGCCCAGCATCACGCGTATCCCGCGCTGTTTAAGATGGCGAATCGCCTGCAGCGCGCCGGGTTTTTCTGGCGCGAGCGCCACCACCCGTAGCGTGCCCTGTGAAACGTCAGCCAGCCTGTCCAGCTCGACGATATCCAGCTCCCGGAACAGCTCCGGCGGATGCGCCCCTTTGTTCTGCGGCGTAAAGTACGGTCCTTCCAGATAGCTGCCCAGGATCTGCGCGCCCGAGCCGCCGGACTGACTGCGCCGGGCGATACGCATCAGCGCGGCGTGGATGGCCTTCAGCGGCGCGGTCACGGTGGTGGGCAGAAATGCGCCCACGCCTTCGCGGGCTTTATGCATTGCCAGGGTGTCCAGCACGCCGGGCGCATCATCCATGACGTCCACGCCAGCGCCGCCGTGGACGTGCGTGTCGATATAGGCCGGGCAAAGCAGCTCCGCATCCCGCGTCGTAACGCCCGCCGGGATGGGTTCAATCGCCGCAACCGCACTGCTTTCAATGCGTAGCTGGTGGTCGTCCAGCCAGCCCTGTTCGGTAAGGATCCGTCGCGCGCGCAGCAGCTGGCTCATATCCCTTCCTCAGCAGGGGCTTCCTCATGACAGCGCCCAAGCTCATCCACCAGGCTGGTCAGGCCGCGATGGCCACACGCGAGCGCCTGCAGACGAAACGCTTCGCTACTTAACCCGTCGCGTTCCAGCACCATTTCCAGCAGAAGTTGCAGGTTGGTGCCGGTGATCACTTCCCATCCCGGCTTTTGCATCGCAAGCGTTGACGCTACGCGAAACGGCGTACCGCCGAGCAGATCGGTAAGAAACACGATATCGTACTGGGGATCCAGTTCAGTTACCGCCTGCTCAAGCTGCGCGGTTAGCCGCGCAGTCGAGGAGGTTTCCGGGAAATCGATGGCGATAAACTGCGGCTGTTCGCCGAGGATCTGCTTCATCGCCTGTTCAAGTCCGCTGGCAAACCCACCGTGACCCGTCAAAATGATGCCTAACATCGCGACCTCTTTGCTTTTACAGGAAGTGACAGAATTTACCGACAACGCCCAGCACCACGGTGATACCAATCAGGCGCAGCGGGCTCCAGCCACGACGCACCAGCCAGAACATGGTCAGGGTATAGACCAGCGGCAGAAATGCGGGCATCAGCTTGTCGATGACGTCGGCTTGCAGTTTGACAACCGCATCCCCGGCTTTGATTTCAAGCGTGGTATTCAGGCGCACATAGGTTGCTACCAGCGCGCCGATCACCGTCATCCCGACGATAGACGCCGCGTGGCCGACCTTTTTGGTGTTGGCTTTAATCAACGGGATCGCGGCAACGCCCATCCGGTAGGCGTAGTGCGCCAGACCAAAGCGCAGGCCGAGGTGCACCACGTTAAACAGCACGATAAAGACCACCGCACCCAGAATCGAACCCTGTAGCGCCAGGCTGGCACCAATACCGCCGCAGATGGGCAGCAGCGTGAGCCAGAACATGGCATCGCCAATGCCGCCGAGCGGCGCGCCCACGGCAATTTTGGTGCTCTGGATGCTGTTCACATCCTGCTTGGAGCGCTCCATCGCCAGAATGATGCCGATAACAAAGGTGACCAGGAACGGATGGGTATTAAAGAATCCCATGTGGCCTTTCATCGCCCGCGCCAGGTCCCGCTTGTTGGTGTGGATCTTTTTCAGCCCAGGCAGTAATCCATACAACCAGCCGGAGGCCTGCATACGCTCGTAGTTAAACGAGGCCTGTAATAGCATGGAGCGCCATGCGACACGGTTAATGTCCTTTTTCGTCAGTTCGGCACCGATGCTCTGGTCTTCATAGATGTTTTCGTTTACGCCGGTGAGCAGGGTCTCTTCACTTTCAGACACGCCTGGCAGAGTGGTTTGATTAGATGCCATCTTCGAATTCCTCTTTCGGGGCCGCAGGAGCCGTCGGTTCAGGTGATTTACGCATCAGGTCGATCAGCGCCATCGCCAGCGCAGCAGCCGCAATCGCCAGCACCGGAAGTTTCAGCCAGGCCGCAGCGACAAAACCGATAATGAAGTAAGGGATGTAGACGTTTTTCATCATGATCTTCAGCAGCACGGCGAAACCGATGGCTGGCATGATGCCGCCTGCAACACCGAGACCGTCTATCAGACGCTCCGGCAGGACATCAATGGCGGTTTTCGCGTGCTCCGCACCGAAGTAAATTGGCAGAAAAGCACAGAGAAAGTAGAAGATACCCAGCGCCAGCAGGGCAAGATAGTTTACCCGTTCAATACCGTGCGTGTCCGCATTAGCCGCCATGCGATCGCAACGGGACATGACGCCGGACATCACGGAGAAGAGGAAGGTAATGCCCATTTGTACCGCAACAGCAAACGGTACAGCGACCCCAACGGCGACATCCGGTTTCACGCCTGTGGTAATGGCAAACGTGGTGCCGACAATGGTGCCGATAATCACGTTTGGCGGTTGCGCACCAGCCAGCGGCGCCAGACCCATCCAGACCAGCTCTAACGTGCCGCCGGTCAGAATGCCGGTATGCAGATCGCCCAGAATCAGACCAACCAGTGGCCCCAGTACCACCGGGCGGTGCATGTGTGTTAACCCGTTAAACATATCCAGGCCCGCGATAAAGGCGAGAAGCCCCAGCGCGAAAGCCTGCAACAGACTGATTTCCATTGTGAATCCCTCATAGCAGTTTAAAGAGATCCAAAGCAGCCTCTGTTGGAACGCCCTGAACGATGCATTCCACCCCGGCCGCTTTCAGGCCGTTGAACGCAGTGATATCGTTCGCGTCGACAGATACCGTTTTGGCAATTTGCCGTTTGCCACTGGCGTAATGCATGTTTCCGACGTTAATACGGGTGATGGGCACGCCGCCCTCTACCAGCGTTAAAAAATCGGCAGGTGATTTACAGACCAGCAGAATCTTCTGGCGGTCAGCGGCGCGGTGAATGTTGTCGATAACTTTTTGCAGAGACCAGAAGCGCACGGCGATCCCTTCCGCAAGTACCATTTCCATCAGGTTCTGTTGAACCGGATCGTCTGCAACCTCGTCATTTGCCACCAGAACCAGGTTCGCCCCCGCAAACCCTACCCACTGAACGCCCACCTGTCCGTGGATCAGGCGTTCATCAATGCGGCATAAGACAATGTTTGGCATAGTGTTTTCCTCTTTTTTAATTATGCGTGTTGAGTCGGTACGCCTTCGCAGGCGGCATGGTACTGCTGGAGTATGTCCTGAATGTGGTCAATGATGAGTTCCCGCGGTGTCGACTTGAGAGCGCCCTCGCGAACTTTGCCGTATTGCAACGGCAAATACTGACTGATGAGCGGCAGCGGGATGGGTTCGTCATCCAGGTTGCGGACCAGTCGTTCAAAGGCATCGTCGATCTCGCTGTCTGGCCAGTAATAGCGCACGCGGTCGGAGTAGCTGTAGCCCCGTGCCAGCCGCCGTGCGTTGCCGTCACCGTGATAATGGCTTTGCCAGTACTCGGGGCGATCGAGCATCACGTTTTCCAGTACGTGACGCAGGCCAGAGCTGGCTTTGGCTGGCAGCAGCTCCTCTTCAATGGCGGCCAGTGAGAACAGCGCTTCACGCAGGGCAAAGGTCAGGGCCGGGCCGACTTTTAAGATTGCAAAGTGATCTTTCACCAGCTGGCGCAACGCCTGTGATGTCTGGTAGTCAGTGGAGTGCGCTTCAAATACCAGCATGTCATAGGTTTCAACCATTTCTCTCAGGGCGATGGCTTTTTGCGGTTGATAATCGCAGACGTGGGCGTGGTCGAACTCCACGCCAGGCTGAACCACCAGGCCGATAATGCGTGGCCAGATGTCGTTCAACCCTACTTTCTCAAATGCATGGCGATGCGCTTCAAGCGTGGCGCGCGCCGCCTCAGGCGTGGTGACTTCAAGCTCACTCAGCGTTTCATGTGCACCACCGGGAACCGGCACCTCCGTGCCAATAACGTAGACCAGATCGGCTACACCAAATTTCGCGCGGCAGGTGTCTTCGGCAATTTTGGCCAGACGCGCGGCGCGCTCAGCGACGATGGCATCGGTTAAGGGAACCGGATCGTCCTCGCAGGACATACTGCAGTCCAGATGGATCTTCTTAAACCCCGCAGTGACGTAGCTTCTGATCAGATCGTCGGCGTTCGCCATCGCCTGTAAAGCCGGCAGGTTTTGCCACCGGTTTGGGCCCAGGTGATCGCCGCCGAGGATCAATTGTGACGTCGGAAAACCAAGGAACTCCGCCAGCCTGCTAACGAAACCGTGAAAATCGGCGGGCGTCATGCCGGTGTAGCCGCCAAACTGATCCACCTGGTTTGAGGTCGCTTCGATCAGCAGTGGCGTGCAGCGTAACTGGGCGTAACGAATGGCCGCTTCAAGTACCAGTGGATGTGCGGAACAGACGGCATAAATTCCGTTTGCCTTCCCCCGTTTATGTTGTTCCACCATTTCTGTCAGATGTTTCACTTTCCTCTCCATTTCGGATGGTGTTGGTAGCCATCTTTCGTTTTGTTTCATTTAATCCTGCATTATGGTGATGTAAAAATAAAACGAAAGATAATAGTTTTCCGATCTGTTTCACAAAAGAAACATAATGAAAGGTTTCAGCGTTGAGCTTGTTTGCGTATGTCCCCCAGACAGCGCTTGCATTCCACAAAAAGAAAGGCGTTAATAGGCAAAACGAAATGAAACGAAAGTGTATTGATTAAGGACTTCATATGAATAGCTCCGATTCATCCGCAGAAAAGCGCGTCACCGGTACCAGTGAAAGGCGAGAGCAGATCATTCAGCGGTTGCGGGCGCAGGGAAGCGTGCAGGTTAACGATCTTTCTCATTTATATGGCGTATCGACAGTGACGATCCGTAACGATCTGGCATTCCTGGAAAGGCAGGGCATCGCTGTTCGCGCTTACGGCGGGGCGCTAATTTGTGAAGGTAATGTGCCCGGCATCGAGCCCTCCGTTGAGGATAAAAGTTCGCTCAATACGGCGGTCAAGCGCAGCATCGCTCAGGCCGCCGCCGCGCTGGTGAAGCCGGGCCATCGCATTATTCTCGACTCTGGCACCACGACCTTTGAAATTGCCAGAATGCTGCGCCAGCACACGGATGTCATTGCCATGACCAATGGAATGAATGTGGCGAATGCGTTGCTGGAAGCGGAAGGGGTGGAACTGCTGATGACCGGCGGCCACTTGCGTCGTCAGTCGCAGTCTTTCTATGGTGACCAGGCGGAACAGTCCTTACAGAATTATCACTTTGATTTGCTGTTCCTGGGCGTTGATGCCATCGATCTGGATCGTGGCGTGAGCACGCATAACGAGGATGAAGCGCGTCTGAATCGCAAAATGTGCGAGGTGGCAGAGCGCATTATCGTTGTGACTGATTCCAGCAAGTTCAACCGCTCAAGCCTGCATAAAATCATTGATACGCAAAGGATTGATATGATTATTGTCGATGAGGGCATTCCGGCGGAAAGTCTGGATGGATTGCGTAAAAGCGGGATTGATGTAGTGCTGGTTTCCCCCTCACCCTAACCCACCGGGAGAGGGGACCGTTCGCTGCTTTTTTTGCCCTCTCCCCTTAGGGAGAGGGCAGGGTGGGAAGTCATCACGTCACCGGTGCCGGGTTAAACACCGCCAGCTGGTTATGTAATCCCCATTGGTCCGAGAACGTTTTCTTCCGCCCGCTTGCCACGTCCAGAATGAAGTGGAATAGCTTCCAGCCCACGTCCTCAATGCTCTCTTCTCCGGTGGCGATGGTTCCCGCGTTGATATCCATTAAGTCGTACCAGCGGTTTGCCAGCTCGCTGCGCGTCGCCATTTTGATCACCGGGACTGCCATCAGGCCATACGGCGTGCCGCGTCCTGTGGTAAAGACCTGCACCGTAATGCCGGATGCCACCTGCTGGGTGCCGCAAACAAAATCGCTGGCAGGCGTTGCCGCGTAGATCAGGCCGCGTTTGGTCGGCCGCTGTCCCGGAGAGAGGACTTCCACAATCGCGCTTTGGCCGGATTTCGCAATCGAACCCAGGGCTTTTTCCACGACGTTTGCCAGGCCCCCTTTTTTGTTTCCCGGAGACGGATTCGCGCTGCGGTCGGTTTTACCCATGTCGAGATAGTTATCGTACCAGGCCATCTCCTCAAGCAGGCGCTGGCCCACTTCTTCATTGACGGCGCGCGGCGTCAGTAAATGGATGGCATCACGGACTTCGGTCACTTCAGAGAACATCACCGTCGCACCGCAACGAACAAGCAGGTCGGACGCAAAGCCCACCGCCGGGTTGGCCGTCACGCCAGAGAACGCATCGCTGCCGCCGCACTGGGTTCCCACCACCAGGTCAGAGACGGGGCAGGTTTCGCGCTGGCGTCGGTTGAGCTTATCCAGATGACGCTCGGCAACCTGCAGAATATCGTCGACCATAGACCGGAACCCAATGTGGCGTTCGTCCTGCAGACGTACAATGCTGGCCTCGTCTGCCGGAATGGCTTTGACGTCTTCGGTACCCTGCAGCAGACGCTCAGGCTGCAGTTTTTCGCACCCCAGACCAATCACCATCACCTCGCCGCCAAAATTCGGGTTGAGGGCAATATTATGAATGGTACGGATCGGCACGACCGCCGCTGGCGCGTTGATCGCTACGCCACAGCCATAGAGATGGTTCAGGCCAACCACGCCATCGACGTTCGGGTATTTCGGCAGCAGATCGCGTTCGATGATTTTCACCACGTAATCCACCACGCCCGCCACGCAGTGTACGCTGGTGGTAAGACCGAGAAGATTTTTGGTACCGACGCTGCCGTTCGGATTGCGATAGCCTTCAAAGGTATAGCCTTCCAGTGGGGGAAGCGGTTCCGGTACGCGGGTGGCAAGTGGCAGGGTGTTCAGCGGTGGCGCTTTTGGCAGTTCAACCAGCGACTCCTCAATCCAGCTTCCCTGCGGAATTGCGCGTACGGCATAGCCGATGACTTCACCGTAACGCACGATCTCCCCATGGGCAGGAATATCGACCAGTGCGATTTTGTGCCCCTGGGGAATATGTTCAACTAACGTCAGTCCGTCCGGGAAGCGTGTTCCCGCTTTTAAGCCATTGTCATTGACAATAATCGCCACGTTATCCGTATCGTGAACTTTTATATAAAACGCCGTCGGCGATGCCTCTCTCATTTCAATATCGGCCATTATTCACATTTCTCCGGCAAAGTGTCAGATAGTAAATTTAACCCGTTGGATAATCGTTTTATTCTCGAGGAAATAAAGGATGTCAGCAGAAGACAGTTAAAAATGTGATCGCGATCGCGTCAGGCTAACTAATCCCTGATTCTGTGCATTAGCGCCCACAGCGTTGGGCATATGCTCAAAATGGCGTTGAAATGAGGCGCAATACTTGAGCATAAAAACAATGTGCTGTTGTGAAGTGACGATTATACTGAAGGACGATTTTATATTGCCAACATTCAGTCAGAGAAATAAATATAAAAACAATATGTTTCGCAATAAATAATCCCGGCTCAAACTGCGGAATTAAAAAGGTATAAGTGATGAATAACAATATCTTCCCGAATACGTTTAAAACGGCCCTCGCGGCGCACCAGATCCAGATTGGCTGTTGGTCTGCGCTGGCAAACCCAATAAGTACTGAAGTGCTGGGCCTTGCTGGTTTTGACTGGCTGGTGCTCGACGGCGAACATGCGCCAAATGATATCAGCACCTTTATTCCGCAACTGATGGCCCTGAAAGGCAGCGCCAGCGCCCCGGTGGTGCGAGTGCCAACCAATGACCCGGTGATCGTCAAACGTTTGCTGGATATCGGGTTCTACAATTTCCTCATCCCGTTTGTGGAAACCCAGGAACAAGCGGCGCTGGCCGTGGCATCAACGCGCTACCCGCCGGAAGGGATCCGCGGCGTCTCCGTCTCACACCGCGCCAACATGTTCGGCACCGTGCCGGACTACTTCGCGCAGTCCAATAGCAACATCACTGTTCTGGTGCAGATTGAGAGCCAGCAGGGGGTTGATAACCTCGACGCTATTGCAGCCACAAACGGTGTGGACGGTATCTTTGTCGGCCCAAGCGATCTGGCTGCCGCCTTTGGCCACCTGGGCAATGCCAGCCACCCTGACGTGCAGCGTGCGATCCAGCACATATTTGCTCGCGCCAAAGCACACGGTAAACCGAGCGGCATACTGGCGCCGGTTGAAGCCGACGCCCGACGTTATCTGGAGTGGGGAGCCACCTTTGTTGCCGTCGGCAGCGATCTCGGGGTGTTCCGCTCAGCGACGCAGAAATTAGCGGACGCTTTTAAAAAATAACCATCATTGAGGAAACAGTTATGACGCTGAAAGTGGGTTTTATTGGCCTGGGGATCATGGGTAAACCAATGAGTAAGAACCTCATCAAAGCGGGTTACTCACTGGTGGTCTCCGATCATAATCCGCAATCTGTGGCCGAGGTGATGGCGGCTGGCGCAGAAACCGCCTCCACCGCCAAAGCGATTGCTGAGCAGTGCGATGTCATCATTACCATGCTGCCAAACTCCCCGCATGTTAAAGAGGTCGCGCTGGGGGAGAACGGCATCATTGAGGGCGCGAAGCCCGGCCTGGTGCTGATTGATATGAGCTCTATCGCACCGCTTGCAAGTCGTGAAATCAGCGAGGCGCTAAAAGCGAAGGGCGTGGATATGCTGGACGCGCCGGTCAGCGGCGGTGAGCCGAAAGCGATCGACGGCACGCTGTCGGTGATGGTCGGCGGGGATAAAGCTATTTTCGATAAATACTATGACCTGATGAAAGCGATGGCAGGCTCCGTGGTGCATACGGGTGAAATTGGCGCGGGCAACGTGACCAAGCTGGCGAACCAGGTCATTGTGGCGCTGAACATCGCCGCGATGTCTGAAGCGCTGACGCTGGCAACCAAAGCGGGCGTTAACCCGGACCTGGTCTATCAGGCGATTCGCGGTGGTCTGGCGGGAAGTACCGTGCTGGATGCCAAAGCGCCGATGGTGATGGACCGTAACTTCAAGCCGGGATTCCGTATCGACCTGCACATTAAAGATCTGGCGAACGCGCTCGATACGTCCCACGGCGTAGGCGCACAGCTGCCGCTGACCGCGGCGGTGATGGAGATGATGCAGGCGTTGCGTGCAGATGGTCTGGGTACGGCCGATCACAGCGCGATTGCATGCTACTACGAAAAACTGGCAAAGGTAGAAGTTGCGCGTTAATTACGTCTTGCCTGCACCTGAAGGTGACAGCGGCGCGCAAACCCTCTATACTGCGCGCCGAAGCTGACCAGACAGTCGCCGCTTCGTCGTCGTCCCTTTCGGGGGAGACGGGCGGAGGGGAGGAAAGTCCGGGCTCCATAGGGCAGGGTGCCAGGTAACGCCTGGGGGGGAAACCCACGACCAGTGCAACAGAGAGCAAACCGCCGATGGCCCGCGCAAGCGGGATCAGGTAAGGGTGAAAGGGTGCGGTAAGAGCGCACCGCGCGGCTGGTAACAGTCCGTGGCACGGTAAACTCCACCCGGAGCAAGGCCAAATAGGGGTTCACATGGTACGGCCCGTACTGAACCCGGGTAGGCTGCTTGAGCCAGTGAGCGATTGCTGGCCTAGATGAATGACTGTCCACGACAGAACCCGGCTTATCGGTCAGCTTCAACTTCTTAAAAAACCCCGCTTCGGCGGGGTTTTTGCTTTCAGGTGGTTGTAGGTCGGTTAAGTGCTGCGCCACCCGACAACCCCACAAACGACATCAATTCTCATATTTGCGACATTAAGCACATTTCACTGTTTTTATCTCTTCAATGGCCTCAACCAATCTACAGGCGATCGTTATCACAAAATTTCGCGCTGAAAAGGGGTTAATCCACGGTGTTGTTAATTTGTTGTGATTGTTGTCTTAATGAATCAATATGTTTTCATGTTTGATATCTCCATATTGCGTTTAAAAACATTCATCCTGCGAATGTGTGACGTATTCCTCTTTTTATCGAAAGCCAGCCTAAAAGCATCTGTAAAAATTGATAAATTGAAAGAATGTTTCAACTGAATAACGGTTATTTATTGGTCTTTAATTGCCTGAAAGATCGTCTTTATTGATTTTATTAACGCAGGAAGATTTATCCAGGTTATCGCCATAAAATAAATTTATTACTGTTGGTTTTGTTGATCGATATCAGCGTAATGGTGTGATCTGGCAAGCCTATCTGATTGATGATAAAAGCTTTTTATGTTTTTTGTTGTTCCGGTGAATAACGCGGGAAGGCAAATTGTGAGTAACAGCACATACCCCCTGAAACAATATTGGGTAGAATCCGCTGCGTCATAGGGAAATAAGCGCAGAATATTATGAACACTATTATTCTACCGAAAACACAGCACCTCGTGGTATTTCAGGAAGTCATTAAAAGTGGCTCCATAGGTTCTGCTGCAAGACAACTGGGCCTGACGCAACCCGCCGTCAGCAAAATCATCAGCGATATCGAATCCTACTTCGGCGTGGAAGTCATGGTGCGTAAAAACACGGGCGTAAAACTGACTGCCGCAGGCCAGGTGCTGCTCTCCTACTCAGAGTCGATCACCCGCGAAATGAAAAACATGGTGAGCGAGATCAACAGCCTGAGTTTCAGCACCGTGATGGACGTTTCCTTTGGCTACCCATCACTGATTGGTTTCACCTTCCTGTCCGAAATGATCAAAAAATTCAAGGAAGTGTTCCCGAAAGCGCGTGTATCTATGTATGAAGCCCAGCTCTCCTCTTTCCTGCCAGCCATTCGCGATGGTCGGCTGGATTTCGCCATCGGCACGCTGAGTGATGAGATGCTGCTGCAGGATCTGCACGTCGAGTCCTTGTTTGAGTCAGAATTTGTGCTGGTCGCCAGTAAATCACGAACGTGCACCGGCCCGACGACACTGGCATCGCTCACGCATGAGCAGTGGGTGATGCCGCAAACCGATATGGGCTACTACAAAGAACTTCTGACCACTCTGCAAGACAACCACATCAGTATTGAAAACATCGTCCAGACCGATTCCGTGGTCACCATTTATAACCTTGTCCTGAATGCCCATTATCTGACGGTGATTCCACGCGACATGATTGCTCCGTTCGGCTCGGATCAATTTATTGTTCTGCCGGTAGAGGATGAATTACCCGTGGCGCGTTATGCCGCTGTGTGGTCGAAAAATTACAGAATTAAAAAATCCGCGTCAGTATTGGTTGAACTGGCAAAACAATATGCCTCACTCACCGGTGAAAGACGACGATGAAATATTGATCTCCTTAGAAGCAATAAACATTTTATAAAAAACACCCAGAGATAATTTTATGCTCTGATACCCTGACTTTGCCTGAAAAGAATGAATTATTATAACGAGGATATTATGCACATTACCTACGACCTTCCGGTAACGATTGAAGATATTCAGGACGCCAGAAAACGCCTGGCGGGTAAAATCTATAAAACCGGCATGCCGCGTTCGAATTATCTCAGCGAGCGCTGTAAGGGTGAAATATTCCTGAAGTTTGAAAATATGCAGCGTACCGGCTCGTTTAAAATTCGCGGTGCGTTTAATAAATTAAGCTCGCTGACCGATGCTGAAAAGCGTAAGGGCGTCGTCGCCTGCTCGGCGGGAAACCACGCGCAGGGTGTGTCGCTCTCGTGTGCAATGCTCGGCATTGACGGCAAAGTGGTGATGCCGATGGGCGCGCCAAAGTCTAAAGTAGCCGCGACGCGTGACTACTCGGCGGAAGTGGTGCTGCACGGCGAGAACTTCAACGACACCATCGCGAAAGTGAGTGAAATCGTCGAGATGGAAGGGCGCATTTTTATCCCGCCGTATGACGATCCGAAAGTGATCGCCGGACAGGGCACCATTGGCCTGGAAATTCTCGAAGATTTGTATGATGTGGATAACGTGATTGTTCCCATCGGCGGTGGCGGATTAATTGCCGGGATTGCAACGGCCATTAAATCCATTAACCCGACCATTAATATTATTGGCGTACAGTCTGAAAATGTTCATGGGATGGCGGCATCATACCAGGCTGGAGAAATCATCAACCATCGCGTCACCGGTACATTAGCTGACGGTTGCGACGTATCTCGTCCGGGTAAATTAACCTTCGAAATCGTCCGCGAACTGGTTGATGACATTGTGCTGGTGAGCGAAGACGATATTCGCAACAGCATGATTGCGCTTATTCAGCGAAATAAAGTGGTGACGGAAGGTGCTGGCGCGCTGGCCTGCGCGGCATTATTAAGCGGCAAACTTGACCACTATATTCAGGGCCGAAAAACCGTCTGCATTATTTCCGGCGGCAATATCGATCTCTCCCGTGTTTCCCAAATTACCGGCTTCGTTGACGCATAAAGGTGACCTATGAGCAACACAGAAAGCATTATCGTTGGCCAGACAAAAACGTCCTCCTGGCGTAAGTCTGATACCACCTGGACGCTGGGCCTGTTCGGAACCGCCATTGGCGCAGGCGTGCTGTTCTTCCCTATTCGCGCAGGCTTTGGCGGGTTGATCCCCATCCTGCTGATGCTGGTCCTCGCGTTCCCGATTGCATTTTACTGTCATCGCGCGCTGGCGCGTCTGTGCCTGTCCGGGAGTAATGTCTCCGGCAACATTACCGAAACGGTGGAAGAGCACTTCGGCAAGACCGGCGGGGTGGTCATCACCTTCCTCTACTTCTTTGCCATTTGCCCACTGCTGTGGATTTACGGCGTGACCATTACCAACACCTTTATGACGTTCTGGGAAAACCAGCTCCAGCTGCCTGCGCTGAACCGTGGTGTAGTGGCGCTGTTCCTGCTGCTGCTGATGGCCTTTGTGATCTGGTTTGGTAAAGATCTGATGGTGAAGGTGATGAGCTTCCTGGTGTTCCCGTTCATCGCCAGCCTGGTGCTGATTTCCCTGTCGCTGATCCCATACTGGAACTCGGCGGTGATCGACCAGGTCAACCTGAGCGATATTTCCTTTACCGGTCATGACGGCATTCTGGTCACGGTGTGGCTGGGGATCTCCATCATGGTCTTCTCCTTCAACTTCTCGCCCATCGTCTCCTCATTTGTGGTCTCCAAGCGTGAAGAGTACGAGCCCGAGTTCGGTAAAGCGTTTACCGAGCAGAAATGTTCCAAAATCATCGGTCGCGCCAGCATGCTGATGGTCGCCGTAGTGATGTTCTTCGCCTTTAGCTGCCTGTTTACGCTCTCTCCGCAGAACATGGCGGATGCCAAAGCGCAGAACATTCCGGTGCTCTCTTATCTGGCGAACCACTTTGCCTCCATGTCGGGAACCAAATCGACGTTTGCCACGGTGCTGGAATACGGTGCGTCCATCATCGCGCTGGTCGCTATCTTTAAATCCTTCTTTGGGCACTATCTGGGCACGCTGGAAGGGCTGAACGGCCTGATCCTCAAGTTTGGTTATAAGGGGGATAAGAAGAAGGTTTCCGTTGGCAAGCTGAACACCATCAGCATGGTCTTCATCATGGGCTCCACCTGGATTGTGGCCTATACCAACCCGAACATTCTCGACCTTATCGAAGCCATGGGCGCACCGATCATCGCCTCTCTGCTGTGCCTGCTGCCGATGTACGCCATCCGCAAAGCGCCAGCCATGGCGAAATATAAGGGCAAACCCGAGAACATCTTCGTCACGGTTGTGGGCCTGCTGACCATTCTGAATATTGTTTACAAACTGTTCTAACCCATAGCTCAGGAAGAGCGGAGTCATATGATGATTGAGTTTCCGGTAGTACTGGTTATTAACTGCGGTTCGTCCTCTGTTAAGTTTTCGGTGCTCGACGCCAGCAGCTGTGAGGCCCTGATGACGGGCATTGCGGACGGTATCAACACCGAAAAGGCCTTTATTTCCGTGAACGGGGGTGAGCCAGTCAAACTGGCTCACCAGGACTACGAAGGGGCGCTGGCAGCCATCGCCCTGGAGCTGGAGAAGCGCAACCTGATGAGCAGCGTGTCCTTAATTGGCCACCGTATTGCGCACGGCGGCGACCTCTTCAGCGAGTCGACCCTGATTACGAAAGAGGTGATTGAGCAGATCCGTCAGGTTTCCCCGCTGGCACCGCTGCATAACTACGCCAACTTAAGCGGCGTGGAAGCCGCAGAGCGGTTGTTCCCGGGCGTGCAGCAGGTGGCGGTATTCGATACCAGCTTCCATCAGACGCTGCCGCCTCAGGCGTATCTGTACGGCTTGCCGTACCGCTATTTTGAAGCGCTGGGCGTACGGCGTTACGGTTTTCACGGCACTTCCCATCGTTACGTGGCCGGACAGGCGCATACGCTTCTCGGGCTGTCCCCCGACGACAGCGGGCTGGTGATTGCTCATCTTGGTAACGGGGCCTCCATCTGCGCGGTGCGCAACGGTGAGAGCGTCGATACCTCCATGGGCATGACGCCGCTGGAAGGGCTGGTGATGGGCACGCGCTGTGGCGACGTGGATTTTGGCGCGATGGCGTGGATTGCCCAGCAAACCGGCCAGTCATTTGATGAGCTGGAGCGCGTGGTTAACAAAGAGTCCGGGTTGCTGGGGATATCCGGCATCTCCTCCGATTTACGCGCGCTGGAGAAAGCCTGGCACGAAGGCAATCAACGGGCGCAGCTGGCGATCCACACCTTTGTCCACCGGATTGCTCGGCATATCGCCGGCCACGCGGCATCGCTGCATCGTCTGGATGGCGTGATCTTTACCGGTGGTATTGGCGAAAACTCGAAACTGATCCGCGCGCTGGTGGCGGAGCATCTGAAGGTCTTCGGCATCCTCCTCGACGAGGCTAAAAATGCCCTGCCGGGCAGCGCGGGCGAGCGCGTCATCAGCACCGATTCCTCCCGCGTAGTCTGCGCGGTTGTCCCTACCAATGAAGAAAAAATGATCGCGCTGGACGCCCTCCGTCTTGGGAAGGTCACTCCGGCTGCGGCTTACGCCTGATATAGCGAGAAACACATGAACGTAACAATCGATACAGGCGTCGCGCCCTACAGCGACGCATGGGCTGGCTTTCGCGGTGAAGAATGGAAAAACGCCGTCAACGTGCGCGATTTTATTCAGCATAACTACACCCCTTATGAAGGTGACGAAGCTTTCCTCGCGCAGGCGACGCCAGCAACGACGGCGCTGTGGCAGAAGGTGATGGTCGGCATTCGTCAGGAGAATGCCACCCACGCCCCGGTAGATTTTGATACTAACATTGCCACCACCATTACCGCTCACGGGCCGGGTTATATCGATCAGGATCTGGAGACGATCGTCGGGCTGCAAACCGATAAACCGCTCAAGCGTGCCCTGCATCCGTATGGCGGGATCAACATGATCCGCAGCTCGTTTGAAGCCTATGGCCGCGAGATGGATCCGCAGTTTGAATACCTGTTTACCGACCTGCGTAAAACCCATAACCAGGGCGTGTTTGACGTCTACTCGCCGGAGATGATGCGCTGCCGTAAATCCGGCGTGCTGACCGGTCTGCCGGACGGTTACGGACGCGGGCGCATCATCGGTGACTACCGACGCGTGGCGCTGTACGGCATCACCTATCTGGTGCGCGAGCGTGAGCTGCAGTTTGCGGATCTCCAGCCGAAGCTGGAACGCGGTGACGATCTCGAAGCGACGATCCGCCTGCGTGAAGAGCTGGCGGAGCACAAGCGTGCTTTGCTCCAGATCCAGCAGATGGCGGCGAACTACGGCTTTGATATCTCGCGTCCGGCGATGAACGCGCAGGAAGCGGTGCAGTGGGTCTACTTTGCCTACCTGGCGGCGGTGAAATCCCAGAACGGCGGCGCGATGTCGCTGGGGCGCACAGCGTCGTTCCTCGATATCTACATTGAGCGCGACATGCAGGCCGGACGGCTAAATGAGGTGCAGGCGCAGGAGCTGATCGACCACTTCATCATGAAGATCCGCATGGTCCGCTTCCTGCGCACGCCGGAGTTCGACACGCTCTTCTCGGGCGATCCGATCTGGGCGACGGAAGTGATTGGCGGAACGGGGCTGGACGGCCGCACGCTGGTCACCAAAAACAGCTTCCGCTATTTGCACACCCTGCACACCATGGGGCCTGCGCCGGAGCCCAATCTGACGATCCTCTGGTCTGAACAGCTGCCGATTGCGTTTAAGAAATATGCCGCGCAGGTGTCGATTGTCACCTCCTCACTGCAGTACGAGAACGACGATCTGATGCGAGTCGACTTCAACAGCGACGACTACGCCATTGCCTGCTGCGTCAGCCCGATGGTGATCGGCAAGCAGATGCAGTTCTTTGGCGCCCGCGCCAACCTCGCGAAAACGCTGCTGTACGCCATCAACGGCGGAGTGGATGAGAAGCTGAAGATTCAGGTCGGCCCGAAAACCGCGCCATTGCTGGATGAGGTGCTGGATTACGACACCGTGATGGCCAGCCTCGATCACTTTATGGACTGGCTGGCGGTGCAGTACATCAGCGCGCTGAATCTCATTCACTACATGCACGATAAGTACAGCTACGAAGCCTCACTGATGGCGCTGCATGACCGTGACGTCTATCGCACCATGGCCTGCGGCATCGCCGGGCTGTCGGTCGCGGCGGACTCTCTTTCCGCGATTAAATACGCCACGGTGAAACCGGTGCGCGACCACACCGGTCTGGCGGTTGATTTCGTCATCGAAGGTGACTATCCGCAGTACGGCAACAACGACGACCGCGTGGACAGCATCGCCTGCGACCTGGTTGAGCGTTTTATGAAGAAAATTCAGGCGCTGCCAACCTATCGCAATGCGGTGCCGACCCAGTCTATTCTGACTATTACCTCCAACGTGGTTTACGGCCAGAAGACCGGGAATACGCCGGATGGTCGCCGCGGCGGCACGCCATTTGCTCCTGGCGCGAACCCGATGCATGGCCGTGACAGAAAAGGGGCGGTGGCCTCGCTGACGTCGGTGGCCAAGCTGCCGTTCACCTATGCGAAGGACGGGATCTCCTACACCTTCTCTATCGTGCCGCAGGCGCTGGGCAAAGATGAGCTGGTGCGCAAAACCAACCTGGTGGGGCTGCTGGACGGGTACTTCCACCATGAAGCGGCCATTGAGGGCGGGCAGCACCTGAACGTCAACGTAATGAACCGGGAAATGCTGCTGGACGCCATTGCGCATCCGGAAAATTACCCGAATTTGACCATTCGTGTTTCAGGCTATGCCGTGCGCTTTAATGCCCTGACGCGCGAGCAGCAGCAGGATGTGATGTCGAGGACGTTTACTCAATCTATCTAAAAGTGTGTTCACATGCCCCCTCAACGCAGGGGGCACTTTTTTGCCCGCTAAACATACAAAATTGTTTATATAATTACTCACACATATTCATCCGCTCTTGAAAAACAATGTTCCTGCTTTTCCCAATAACAAAATGTAAGGACAGTAAGATGATGAAAATGACCCGTATTGCTTTGATTGCAGCGTCGTTGGCGGTGTGCAGTTTTACCGCGCAGGCCGCGAACGTTGAGGCAGCCCCGTCTCCATCGCAGGATCCGCTGGTACAGCACCTGAAGCTCAGCAATGAGCAGATTAATAAGATTAAAGAGTTGCATCAGCAACTGGAGCAAAACGTCAGCAAGATCCCAATGACGGGCGTGAAGGACGGCGCGCTGATCGACATGTTCCAGGCGGGTAAATGGGACGAAAGCACGGTGAAAAGCCAGCTATCTGCCTTCAGTAAGATTGAGCAGCAGGCGCGCTACTACCGAGTGAAATATTACTTTGACGTCAGCCAGGTGCTGACGCCGGAGCAGCGTAAGCAGGTCAAAACCGATATGGCTAACGCGCTGGCTGAGTGATTTCCTACCCGCGCACGGCGCGGGTTTTTATTTCTTGATCGTCGTCACTTTTAGAAAAGTTATGCATTTAAAGAATTAAAAAAGGAAATTTTTCCTCCAGTCTTTGAAAATCCCCATAAAACTTGTGACTTTTTTCTCCCTCGCTCCGGATATGATCTTCCCACACCAATAACACACACCTGCATTCTCTGACTCGCAATCGCTGGCGATCGGAATCTAATAAAAACAACTGTTTACCCTACAAAATAAGCGAGTACCCAATGGATACGGCAACAAACAGCAGTGTGATTGTGAATGATTCCCCTGCGGCAAGGCGGGCGGGAATGAGTGAAAGCGAGTGGCGAGAAGCGATTAAATTCGACAGCACCGACACGGGGTGGGTCATCATGAGTATCGGGATGGCTATTGGCGCGGGGATTGTTTTTCTCCCTGTGCAGGTTGGATTAATGGGATTGTGGGTCTTTTTGCTCTCGTCGATTATTGGTTATCCGGCCATGTATCTGTTCCAGCGTTTGTTTATTAATACGCTGGCGGAGTCTCCGGAATGCAAAGACTATCCAAGCGTAATTAGCGGTTACTTAGGTAAAAACTGGGGCATCCTATTAGGTGCGCTCTATTTCGTGATGCTGGTGATCTGGATGTTTGTTTATTCCACTGCCATCACCAACGACAGCGCATCGTATTTGCATACTTTCGGTGTGACCGACGGGTTGTTGTCTGACAGTCCGTTCTACGGTTTATTCCTGATCTGCATTCTGGTCGCCATTTCTTCACGCGGTGAAAAGCTGCTGTTTAAGGTCTCCAGCCTGATGGTGCTGACCAAACTATTCGTGGTTGCCGCGCTGGGGCTGTCGATGATTGGCCTCTGGCATTTAGCCAATGTGGGCATGCTGCCACCGGTGGGTCTGCTGATTAAAAACGCCATTATTACGTTGCCCTTTACCTTAACCTCCATTCTGTTTATTCAGACTTTAAGCCCGATGGTTATCTCGTACCGCTCACGGGAAAAGTCCGTTGAAGTGGCGCGACACAAAGCATTGCGGGCAATGAATATCGCTTTTGGCGTACTGTTTGTGACGGTCTTCTTTTACGCTGTCTCTTTCACCCTGGCAATGGGACACGACGAAGCGGTCAAAGCCTACGAACAGAATATCTCTGCCCTGGCGATCGCGGCGCAATTTATCAGCGGCGACGGTGCGGGCTGGGTCAAAATCGTCAGCGTAATTCTCAATATCTTTGCCGTGATGACGGCATTCTTCGGCGTCTATCTGGGCTTTCGTGAGGCCACGCAGGGGATCGTGATGAACGTCCTGCGCCGCAAAATGCCAACAGAGAAAATCAATGAAAGCACCGTCCAGCGCGGCATCATGTTATTCGCCATTCTGCTGGCCTGGAGCGCGATTGTCTTAAACGCGCCGGTATTGAGCTTCACCTCCATTTGTAGCCCTATCTTCGGCATGGTGGGCTGCCTGATCCCTGCATGGCTGGTCTATAAAGTGCCAGCACTGCATAAATATAAAGGCGTGTCGCTGGTGATTATTGTTATCACCGGGCTGCTGCTTTGTGTTTCTCCTTTCCTCGCATTCTCCTGAGGGTAATTAAGGTCGTAACGATGTCTGAGCAAACTCATCCTTTATGGAATCAATTTATTCGCGTGGTGCAGGAAGAAGTTAAACCTGCACTGGGGTGCACCGAACCCGTTTCTCTGGCGCTGGCTTGTGCAATTGCCGCAGAGCACCTGTCAGGCGACGTAACACAGATTGAGGCGTGGGTATCGCCGAACCTGATGAAGAACGGGCTGGGCGTAACGGTGCCGGGTACCGGAATGGTCGGGTTGCCGATTGCGGCGGCGCTGGGCGCCATCGGTGGTAATGCGCAGGCGGGGCTGGAGGTACTGAAAGATGCCAGCGCGGATGCGCTGGTACGGGCTAAAGCGCTGCTGAATGCCGGTCAGGTGCAGGTGAAACTTCAGGAACCGTGCGAAGAGATTCTCTATTCACGGGCCTGTGTATACGCCGGTGATGCCTCGGCGATGGTGACTATCGCGGGCGGGCATACCCGTGTTGTGGAGGTGGTGTGTCAGGGCGAAACGCGCTTCAGGCTGGACGATCAACAGGCAGAGGCAGGGAGTGACCCCCTGGCGGTGCTGTCAACCACGACGCTTTCGCAGATCCTGGAGTTTGTCGAGCAGGTCCCGTTCGATGCGATCCGGTTTATCCTTGATGCCGGGCGTTTGAACGATGCGCTCTCACGCGAAGGGCTCAGCGGGCAATGGGGATTGCACATTGGTGCGACGCTCGATAAACAGCGCACCCGCGGATGGATGGCACAGGATCTGGGTTCAGATATTGTTATCCGCACCAGCGCGGCCTCGGATGCCCGCATGGGCGGTGCGACACTGCCAGCGATGAGTAATTCCGGGTCAGGAAACCAGGGGATCACCGCGACTATGCCGGTTGTTGTTGTGGCTGAACACGTTCAGGCTGACGACGAGCGGCTGGCGCGGGCGCTGATGCTTTCACATCTGTCGGCCATTTATATCCACTACCAGCTTCCGCGATTGTCCGCATTGTGTGCAGCAACGACGGCGGCAATGGGCGCAGCGGCAGGTATGGCGTGGCTGATGGACGGAAGCTACAAGACGGTTGCGATGGCAATCGGCAGTATGATCGGGGATGTCAGTGGGATGATCTGTGATGGCGCCTCCAATAGCTGCGCGATGAAAGTCTCCACCAGCGTCAACAGTGCCTGGAAAGCAGTCATGATGGCGCTGGACGATTCTGCCGTAACGGGCAATGAGGGGATTGTGGCGCACGATGTGGAACAGTCTATTTCCAATCTGTGCGCACTAGCGTGCCGCTCGATGCAGGCAACGGATCGGCAGATTATCGAGATTATGGCGAGTAAGGTGTAAAGAATACCCCTCTCCCGTTTGGGAGAGGGATAAGGTTAATTACACCGGCAAATCAATCAGTAGCGCCCGCAATGCCGTATCGGCCTCCAGGGTAATATTCGCTTCATCACGAATAAACGCCCCGTCACCACAGGTGAGCGCCTCTTTCTCTTCCGTATGCGTTACGGCATGCACCGTACCGTGGATGGACTGTAAATACGCACGCGGTCCATGAAGCTGGAAGCTCGCCTGCTCACCTTTCTTCAGTTCGATATGATGCAGCCATACCTGCTGACGCAGCTGCAGGCTGCCTTTGCTGCCATCAGGCGACGCAATCAGCTGCTGCTTATCGCCCGTTAAATCTACCTTTTGTACCGGCGGATTTTCCCGCTCAGGGCAGGCGTCCAGCCACAACTGCATACGGGTCAGCGTTTTATCTTTGCTGAGGTTATGCTCGCTGTAACTGATGCCCGGCTGCGTGGAAATTAACAACGCTTCGCCAGCCTTTGCCTGGACATGATTGCCCTCGCTATCGCGGTATTCTGCCTCGCCTTCCAGGATCAGGTTCAGGATATCGACTTTCGGGTACGTACGCGGCTGGAAGGACGCGCCAGGGGCGAGCACTTCCTGGTTCAACACGCGTAATGAAGCGTAACCGAGGAGTTTAGGGTCAAAGTAGTGTCCAAAAGAAAAGGTGTAGCGGGCCTGCAGCCAGCCGAAATCGGCTTGTCCGCACTGTTTAGCTGTTCTTGTCGTAATCATAAACTTGACCTCTCTTTACACTAAAACAATGGTAAAGGTATGGACGCTGCATTGTTAGCCAGATATTCTGCCCGGTATGTTCAAATTTCCTGAATGAGAACGAGATGGCTAAAGAGAGAGCATTGACGCTTGAGGCGCTTCGCGTCATGGACGCGATTGACCGGCGCGGCAGTTTTGCGGCAGCCGCTGATGAACTGGGGCGCGTTCCGTCGGCGCTGAGTTACACCATGCAGAAGCTGGAAGAGGAGCTGGACGTGGTGCTGTTTGACCGCTCCGGTCATCGAACAAAATTCACCAACGTGGGCCGAATGCTGCTGGAGCGCGGTCGCGTGTTGCTGGAAGCGGCGGATAAGTTAACGACCGATGCCGAAGCGCTGGCGCGCGGTTGGGAAACCCATCTGACGTTAGTGACCGAAGCGCTGGTGCCTACTGAAGCGCTGTTCCCGCTGGTTGACCGTCTGGCTGATAAAGCGAACACGCAGCTGTCGATCATTACCGAAGTGCTGGCAGGCGCGTGGGAGCGCCTGGAGACGGGCAGGGCGGATATCGTTATTGCGCCGGATATGCACTTCCGCTCGTCGTCGGAAATCAACTCGCGCAAGCTCTACAGCGTGATGAACGTTTACGTTGCCGCACCCAATCACCCGATTCACCAGGAGCCAGAGCCGCTCTCTGAGGTGACGCGCGTGAAGTATCGCGGCGTGGCGGTCGCTGATACCGCGCGTGAACGTCCGGTGCTGACGGTGCAGTTGCTGGATAAACAGCCTCGTCTGACGGTCACTTCACTGGAAGACAAACGACAGGCGCTGCTGGCCGGGCTTGGCGTGGCAACCATGCCGTATCCGTTTGTGGAAAAAGATATTGCGGAAGGGCGTCTGCGCGTTGTGAGCCCGGAGTACACCAGCGAAGTGGACATTATTATGGCCTGGCGTCGCGACAGCATGGGCGAAGCCAAATCGTGGTGCCTGCGCGAAATACCCAAACTCTTTGCGCACCACAACAAATAAGCGTGTAGGCCCGGTAAGCGTAAGCGCCACCGGGCAATAATTTACGCAGCGATCTTAGGATCCGGACCAAAGCGGTTTTCGCCCGGCGTACCGGACTGGCAGTTGAAGATCAAAATCACAATCCATCCCACGATCGGGATCAGCAGCAGCAACAGCCACCACGCCGAACGATCGGTATCGTGGAGGCGTCGAAACTGCACGGCCCAGGAAGGCAACAGAATAAATAAGCCGTAAATTGAGGTGAGAACGCCTTCCCCGCTCGCCCACTCCCAGCCCAGAATTTTATCCACGATGCTTAGCACCAGCGCGAAGATGAAGTTCACCAGAATGAACATCCAGTACTCTTTGCGGCGGGCGCGGCCACCAAATCCAATATAGTTGCGCAGTACGTTTAAATACCAGTCCATTTTTCCTTGCCTCAATAATCGGTCAATCACTTGTTTTTTAAGCGATCGAGATAAGGATAGATGGAGATTGTGAATTAAAAAAGGGCATCTGGTGATGCCCTTGATATTTATCCAAAACGCACGTCGCGACCGTGCGGCTCATCCAGATCCTGCCACGGGCCGATGGAGATAATGCCCGTCGGATTAATGGTCTTGTGGCTGCGGAAATAGTGGGTGCGGATATGGTCGAAGTCGACCGTTTCGGCAATGCCCGGCATCTGGTAGATGTCGCGCAGGAAACCATACAGGTTCAGATAGTCACTGATACGATGCTTGTCGCACTTAAAGTGAGTGACATAGACCGGATCAAAGCGCACCAGCGTGGTCCACAGACGAATATCGGCTTCCGTCAGGCGGTCGCCTGTCAGATAGCGATGCTGGCCGAGGATCTGCTCCAGACGCTCCAGGGATTCAAACACTTTCCCGACCGCGTCGTCATAGGCTTCCTGGCTGGTCGCAAACCCGGCTTTATAGACACCGTTGTTGACGTTGTCGTAGATCCAGCTGTTCAGCTCGTCAATTTTATCGCGCAGCTCAACCGGGTAGTAGTCCCCGGCGCGGGCGCCGTGTGCATCAAACGCGGTATTAAACATGCGGATGATTTCCGCAGATTCGTTGCTGACAATCGTCTGGTTTTTCTTGTCCCACAGTACCGGGACAGTAACGCGTCCGGTGTAGTGCGGATCGGCGCGCAAATAAAGCTGGTAGAGGAAATCGTGGTGGTAAAGATCGTCGCCGGTCGCGGCGGGGAAATCACTGTCAAACGTCCAGCCGTTTTCCAGCATCAGCGGGTTGACCACCGAAACCGGAATGAGGGATTCAAGGCCTTTAAGTTTGCGCACAATCAGCGTGCGGTGTGCCCACGGGCAGGCCAGAGAAACATAAAGATGATAACGATCTTTCTCGGCCGCGAAGCCGCCTTCACCGCTCGGGCCAGGTGCGCCATCGGCGGTCAGCCAGTTACGGAAGGCCGAAACAGAGCGCTTAAAGCGTCCTCCGGTGGATTTTGTGTCATACCAGACATCCTGCCAGACGCCGTCTACGAGTTGTCCCATTTTTTCTCCTCCGTCAGATAGCAAAAGCGAGGAGATGTCTCCTCGCTTTGTGTTTATTCAGTATAGCGTGCTTACCACTTCTTATTCAGAAGGCGGTCGATGCTGTATGCGCCCGGGCCAGTGACTGCCAGCAGCAGGAAGCCACCCGCGATGGTCAGGTTTTTCATGAACATCAGAGAGTTCACGCCTTCCGCAAAGTTGCTGTGGAAGATGAACGCTGTCAGCACGGTGAAGCCCGCGGTAAACAGCGCGGTGGTACGGGTCAGGAAACCGAACAGAACCGCCAGGCCGCCGCCGAACTCAAGCAGAATGGTCAGAGGCAGCAGGAACCCCGGCACGCCCATGGCTTCCATGTACTGCTGGGTACCCGCATAACCGGTGATTTTTCCCCAACCCGCTACGATAAACAGGATTGGCATCAGAATACGCGCTACCAGTACACCAACATCTTCTAATTTTTTCATTTTACTCTCCAGGAAACCACATCAGCGGCTGAACTTTATTTGTGTGCAATTCCGGGTAGATACCGCGGATTTGCTGTCGATGGAGAGGATAATAAACGGGGCGGGTGACAATTGTTAGCAAGGAAAACTGTCAATCTTCTTCAAAGATATTGAGTAAAAAGAAGTGCGCGCTGGTGCCCTCACCCCAACCCTCTCCCACGGGGAGAGGGCGCAAAAACAAAAAACGGTAACCTGAGTTACCGTTTTGCTTTTACCTCGAAGCCGCCACCCGGCGAGAAGGCTACCTCAACTGCTGCTGACGCAACGTCGCTTTCACCAGACGCCAGGCGCTCCAGGCACCAAAACCGCGGCGTGCCCAGCGGATGAGCATATTTGGATGACGAACCGTCCAGATAGCCATTACGCTACTGCCGACCAGCGCCCATGAACGCAGGCTCAGAAAGGTATTCCAGCCACGGTCAAACCGCCGCGTCGCGTCAATCCAGTCGCGACGGCTGGCAGAAAGATCCAGCCGTTGCTGCTGGATCTGACTCAACAGGTAGGCTTTGCGCTTCTGACGTTCGGCTTTATCGCTCACGGCTTGTCATCCTCCAGCAGGGCGCGATCGTTAGCCAGCTCCTGACGCGTATGGCGCAGGAAAGTCGACTTGCGTGCTTTGCGCAGCGTCCAGATGCCGCCAATCAACGCGGCGACCAGCAAAACGACGGTGGTGGCAATCATCGCGTTGAGTCGATACTGCGGATCAATGGCCCAGATGATTAACACCATCAGGCTCATCAGACCAAACGCGGCGAAGAGCATGGTCAGGCCGAGCATCAGCAGCATCTGGAAGAGATTTGCTTTCTCCTCTTCCAGCTCGACCACTGCCAGCCGGACGCGCGTTTCGGCAATCCCGACCAGCGTAGTTAAAATACGCTGACCGATGCCGAGGACGTTGTTAGCAGGCCCTTGTGCGTGACGAGGATCTTCCATATCAACGACGCGTCAGAAGAACACCCAGTACCACACCGACTGCGGCACCAATACCTACCCCCGTCCATGGATTATCGCGCACATATTCGTCCGCGCGAGCCGCCGCTTCACGGGTCTGTTTTGCCAGTGCATCACCGGTTTCACCCAGGCGGTAGCGGCTCTCTTTCAGTGCCTGCTCCGCTTTGCTACGCAGCTTGCTCACTTCTTCTTTCGACTTGTCGGCGGAAGAGTTCAACACCTCTTCAAGGGTATCGGCCAGGGATTTCAGTTCAGCGCGCAGATGTTCAGACGTCGTATCTTTTGACATGATTCTCTCCTGTTGAGATTTCCGTTAACTCAATAATCGCGAGCTTCCAGCGCTTTCAGGTCGTCCTGCGCTTCTTTCAACTTCTTCTCGCGCTTAGCAATTTTTTCCGCATCCCCTTTCTCTTTCGCTTCCTGCAGGTCTTGACGGCGCTCGGCTATCTCGTCCTTCTGTTCAGCGATTTTTTTCTGATGATCGGCACGTAGCTTGCTGTCTGTACAGTTTGCTTTCACTTCGCTCAGCGCTTTTTTTAAGACCATCAACACGGTGCTGATTGTTATGCTTTTCGGCATAACCGATCTCACGCTGAATATCCTGTTCTTTCTCCTGACAGAGAGAGTTGGCGAAGGTCGCTGTGCTTAAAGAAAAAAGGGCCAGAGCCAGAGTCATGCGGAATTTCATTATCGAAACCTTCCATTGTGTTGCGGCGTAAGCCGCTTTCCAGAATGATGCGGAGTACATTCGAGGGGTGCTCCGCGTACTTAAGCATAGTAAGTAAACGGGGGATTCACCAAAGTGAGTGAAAAGATTCGGAATCCTGGTAATTATCCAAACCGATGCGACGTATCGCGAATCAATGACAGCCACGCCGCTGGCTGGTTGTCATCTTCCTGCTGGGCAATGATATACCCACGCGGCAGCGTACGGTCAAGAACCGCTTTCGCCGCGGCGCTTTGCGTGCGGGAGTCAAACTTGATCAGTAGCACATCGTCTTTCGGCGTAATGCTTTTAAAGCGGATCCCGTTCGCGTCCAGATGATGCCAGACAGAGAAACCGTCGGGCACGCTGGCGCCCTGATTAACCGGACGAATGGCCAGCGTAGATTCCTGATGTGAAAGCGCGCTCCAGGCCAGCAGAAGGGCGCAGAGGAACATCAGTACAATGAATGCACAGGCAGAACGGCGCAGGGCGAGGGGAGAGATAACCATCGTTAACCTCGCGCTCCGTACTTTTTCTTCCACAGAACGACCAGCGAGCCAATCAGGCCGAAGACCAGCAGAACCACTGGAAGCAGCATCAGACAAGACATCAGCTGATCTTCATATTTCATGAAGACCGGCGTTTTACCCAGCGCATAGCCCAGCGTCGTCAGGATCAGCACCCACAGCAGGCCGCTCATCCAGTTAAAGAACTGGAAGCGCGTGCTGCTCAACCCGGACAGCCCGGCAATGGTGGGCAGCAGGGTGCGCACAAAGGCAATAAAGCGGCCCATCAGCAGTGCGGAAAGCCCGTGCTTATGGAAAAGGTGATGCGCCCGCTGGTGGTAATGCGCCGGCAGATGAGAAAGCCAGTTCTGTACGATCCGGGTATTGCCCAGCCACCTTCCCTGGATATAACTTACCCAGCAGCCGAGGCTGGCCGCGATGGTCAGTAATAAAACGGTTTGCGGGAATGCCATTGCCCCTTTGGCACACAGCACACCGACAAGCACCAGCAAACTGTCACCCGGTAAGAAGGCCGCAGGCAGCAAACCATTCTCCAGGAACAGGATCATAAATAAGACAAAATAGAGCATGCCAATCATGGAAGGGTTGGCCAGCGTTTCAAAATCCTGCGCCCAGAGGGCTTGCAGTAGTTGAGTCAAAAGTTCCATTCAGTGTTCCTGGAAATCGGTTAACGTCACGCCTGTTAGCCGGGACAAACAGTACGGCGACATTGTTGTGATTTCATTATGGTCGCTCGCGGACACATTGCGGTGTGGCCAACACTGTTCCCTGTTAATTGGCTGGTTAGCAAGCACTAACTTACAAAATAACGAAGTGAATCCAATTGTAACAAAGCCCAACGTTCTGCGTCACAGAATTTGCAGGGTGAGGTGATTTTGGCGTAAGCCCTGGAAGTGAGCGAGGGGATTTACAAAGGCTGACACTATATATGTTTTGCTTACCCACTTAAGCCGGAAGGCGCAGCGAAGCGCCTGCCAGCAGAAAGGTCATCTATTTTGCGGCACTGGGTGCCGTATCAAGATGAACCACTGGATTATCAGCAAAAAGGTAGCGGTCTGCGTTAAATTCGAAGTCGTCGCTGGTTTCATTGAACAGCATCTGCTTGGTGTTTTCCAGATGTTGCCACATCGCCAGTTTTGCCGCGTGAGGATCTTTACGAATCAGCGCCTTAAGGATTTGATCATGATCGTCACACCAGTTGTCGACGGTGCGGGAATCGATATGATCGTGCAGTTTTTTCCAGTAAGGGTTGTGAACGCGCTGAGTCCACATTTTCTCAACGATTGCCGCCAGCGCCGTATTCTGGGTTGCCAGCGCAACCTGGACGTGAAACTGCAGGTCCCACTCAGAATCCCGGAAACATTTTTCTTTGCGGGCGTTCTCCTGGATTTCCATTAACTTCATGATGTCCTGCTTGGTCACCTGCGTCGCGGCAAATTCGGCAATATTGCTTTCGATTAACTGGCGAGCCTGGAGCAGCTCAAACGGACCATAGCTGGCGAATTCCAGACTTTCATCCGTTACCGGAGAGTGTTTAGGCTGATTGGAAATCACATGAATACCGGAGCCTTTGCGGACCTCAACATAGCCTTCCACTTCCAGCATGATAATGGCTTCACGCACGACGGTACGGCTCACGCTTTTTTCATCGGCAATGAAACGCTCGGCGGGAAGTTTATCACCGACAAGATAGACTCCTTGCTCGATGCGATCTTTCAGCTCCGCAGCAAGTTGTTGATATAAACGACGTGGTTCGGTGATGTCCATATGCGCTCCAGGCAGGGTACGGCAGATGATTTGTTATACCACTTCTGCGTGCCACTCTCCAGATTTTGACATGAAAAAAGCCGCTACGGAGCGGCCTTTAAATGCCGGGTAAGGCGAAGCCGCCACCCGGCACAGCGATGCTAACTCTGCGTGGCCGGTTTCCCGAGCGTCTCTTTCTGCAGCTCCTCGGCGGATTTGTTTTTCAGTACCGTCCAGATCACTACCGCACCCATCAGGTCGAAGACGGCCAGCACGGCGAACAGCGGGCTAAAGCCGATGGTGTCTGCCAGGGCACCCACTACCAGCGCAAACAGCGTACTTGCAGTCCATGCCGCCATCCCGGTCAGGCCGTTAGCGGTGGCGACTTCATTACGGCCGAAGACGTCAGACGAGAGCGTAATCAGCGCGCCGGAAAGTGACTGGTGAGCAAAACCGCCAACGCACAGCAGCGCGATAGCCACGTAAGGGCTGGTGAACAGGCCAATCATCCCCGGTCCAATCATCAGCAGTGCGCCCATGGTCACGACCATTTTACGGGAGACAATCAGGTTCACACCAAACCAGCGCTGGAACAGCGGAGGAAGATAGCCACCCACGATACAGCCCAGATCGGCGAACAGCATCGGCATCCAGGCGAACATCGCGATCTCTTTCAGGTTAAAGCCGTAGACTTTAAACATGAACAGCGGGATCCACGCGTTGAACGTCCCCCAGGCAGGCTCAGCGAGGAAGCGCGGCAGGGCAATACCCCAGAACTGACGGGTGCCCAGGATCTGCCAGACGGACAGTTTCTTGCCGTTGTTGACCTGATGCTGCGCTTCCTGACCGCCAATAATGTATTCGCGTTCTTCTTCGGAGAGTTTTTTCTGGTCGCGCGGATGCTTGTAGAAAATCAGCCACGCCATTGCCCATGCGAAGCTCAGCACGCCTGAGATAATGAACGCCAGCTGCCAGCTGTGCATCACGATAGCCCACACCACCAGCGGCGGTGCAATCATCGCGCCAATCGACGACCCCACGTTGAAGTATCCGACAGCAATGGAACGCTCTTTCGCCGGGAACCATTCGGAGCTGGCTTTCAGCCCTGCCGGGATCATTGCCGCTTCGGCGGCACCTACTGCACCACGCGCAAGCGCGAGCCCGCCCCAGCTGCCTGCCAGCGCCGTTGCGCCACAGAAAATGGCCCAGGTGACGGCGAAGAAGGCATAGCCGATTTTGGTGCCTAAAATATCCAGAACATAGCCAGCAACCGGCTGCATAATGGTATAAGCCGCGGAGTAGGCCGCAATGATGTAGGAATATTGCTGGGTTGAAATGTGCAGCTCTTCCATTAGCGTAGGCGCCGCCGCCGCTATGGTGTTACGCGTCAGGTAGCCCAGCACGGTGCCCAGCGTCACCAGTGCGATCATATACCAACGTAACCCTTTAATTTTACGCATCTAAAACCTCATCGTTATGTTATTTCCGTGCCAGAGCACGGCAACCTCTCAACCGTTTCCGGGAGCAGCTGTGTAACGGGAGGGGCGTAGCCGGAAGGTGTTTCCGGAACGGCCCGAACTTTGCCATCAGTAAGCGTCTTTCAGTCGGTATCCGTACCGTTAAATCCGATGTTTCACACCGGCAATGCATTCCGTCGGCTTATGGTTTGCGACGGCGAAAAGATAACTTGTTATACAACTTTAAAAGGTGAGTGACATCACAAATGTATGATTATTTGTGTGGGCATTCTGCTTTGCGGATGAAGCCAGTACTGGCGCGGGGTAGAGAAGAGTTTACGTCATTCAGGGGGATTTATTTGTTGGCGTTTATTGATCTTACTCACGAAAAAAACGTCTGCCGATGGAAATTGGTGTGATAACTTTGCAGCATATGAACATACGCTTTCTGACGCTCCCGTAATGAGGATGACGATAATGACGCCGTTTATGACCGACGATTTTCTGCTAGATACCGAATTTGCTCGCCGTCTGTACCATGACTATGCCAAAGACCAGCCGATTTTCGACTACCACTGCCACTTGCCGCCGCAGCAGGTTGCCGAAAATTACCGTTTCAAAAACCTGTATGACATCTGGCTGAAGGGTGACCACTATAAATGGCGTGCGATGCGCACCAACGGTGTGGCTGAGCGCCTGTGTACCGGCGACGCCAGCGACCGCGAGAAGTTTGACGCCTGGGCCGCGACCGTTCCACACACCATCGGCAACCCGCTCTTTCACTGGACCCATCTGGAACTGCGCCGTCCGTTTGGCATCACCGGAAAACTGCTTTCACCTGCCACTGCGGATGAAATCTGGGACCAGTGCAACGAACTGCTGGCGCAGGATAATTTCTCCGCACGCGGTATCATGAAGCAGATGAACGTGAAGATGGTGGGTACCACCGACGATCCCATTGACTCCCTGGAACATCACGCTGTCGTGGCGAAAGATACCTCTTTCGATATTAAAGTGTTGCCAAGCTGGCGCCCGGACAAAGCTTTCAACATCGAACAGGCCACCTTCAACGATTACATGGCGAAGCTGGCCGAGGTGTCCGATACCGATATCCGCCGTTTCGCCGATCTGCAAACCGCGCTGACCAAACGTCTGGATCACTTTGCGGCACATGGCTGTAAAGTCTCTGACCATGCGCTTGACGTGGTGCTGTTTGCGGACGCCAGCGAAGCCGAGCTGGACAGCATTCTGGCGCGTCGTCTCTCGGGTGAAACGCTTAACGAGCACGACGTGGCGCAGTTTAAAACGGCGGTGCTGGTGTTCCTCGGTGCGGAATACGCCCGTCGCGGCTGGGTACAGCAGTACCACATCGGCGCGCTGCGCAACAACAACCAGCGTCAGTTCAAACTGCTCGGTGCTGACGTGGGCTTCGACTCCATCAACGATCGCCCGCTGGCGGAAGAGTTATCTAAACTGCTGAGCAAACAGAACGAACAAAACCTGCTGCCCAAAACCATCCTGTACTGCCTGAACCCGCGCGATAACGAAGTGCTGGGCACCATGATTGGCAACTTCCAGGGCGAAGGGATGCCGGGCAAGATGCAGTTCGGTTCCGGCTGGTGGTTCAACGACCAGAAAGATGGCATGGAGCGTCAGATGACGCAGCTGGCACAGCTTGGCCTGCTGAGCCGCTTTGTCGGCATGCTGACTGACAGCCGCAGCTTCCTGTCCTATACGCGCCATGAATATTTCCGCCGCATTTTGTGCCAGATGATTGGCCGTTGGGTTCACGCAGGCGAAGCGCCAGCCGATATCCAGCTGCTGGGCGACATGGTGAAAAACATCTGCTTTAACAATGCGCGTGACTACTTCGCCATTGAACTGAACTAAGGCCGTCTGAGGTTGATATGCAATACATCAAAATCCATTCGCTGGATAACGTTGCCGTCGCGCTGGCAGATTTAACCGAAGGGACGGAAGTGACCTTCAACAACCAGTCGGTGACGTTACGCCAGGCCGTTGGGCGTGGACACAAGTTTGCCCTGATCCCCATTGCGAAAGGGGAGAACGTGGTGAAGTACGGCTTGCCCATCGGTCATGCACTGGCGGATATTGCGCCGGGTGAATATATTCATTCCCACAACACCCGCACAAATCTGAGCGATCTTGACGAGTACAGCTATCAACCTGATTTTCAGTCGGAAGAAGAGCAGGCGGCGGATCGGGACGTGCAGATCTACCGTCGTGCGAACGGTGAGGTGGGGATCCGCAACGAGCTGTGGATCCTTCCAACCGTCGGCTGCGTGAACGGCATTGCACGCCAGATCCAGACGCGTTTTCTGAAAGAAACTCACGATGCTGAAGGTACCGACGGCGTACATCTCTTCAGCCATACCTACGGCTGTTCGCAGCTCGGCGACGACCATATCAACACCCGCACCATGCTGCAAAACATGGTGCGCCACCCTAACGCGGGAGCGGTGCTGGTGATTGGCCTCGGCTGTGAAAACAACCAGGTCGATGCCTTCCGCGACACGCTGGGCGAATTTGACCCGGCGCGCGTTCATTTTATGGTATGTCAGCACCAGGATGACGAAGTGGAGGCGGGCGTGGAACATCTGCACCAGCTGTACGAGGTGATGCGCCACGATAAACGCCAGCCGGGCAAGCTAAGCGAGCTGAAGTTTGGTCTGGAGTGCGGCGGGTCCGATGGCCTGTCCGGCATCACGGCGAACCCGATGCTGGGCCGCTTCTCGGATTACGTGATCGCTAACGGCGGCACAACGGTGCTGACCGAGGTGCCGGAAATGTTCGGCGCAGAGCGCATTCTGATGAGCCACTGCCGCGACGAAGAGACGTTTGAGAAGACCGTCACCATGGTGAACGACTTCAAACAGTACTTCATCGCCCATAATCAGCCGATTTATGAGAACCCGTCGCCGGGTAACAAAGCGGGCGGGATCACGACGCTTGAAGAGAAATCCCTCGGTTGTACCCAGAAAGCGGGGGCAAGCCAGGTCGTGGACGTCCTGCGTTACGGCGAGCGCCTGAAAACCCACGGTCTGAACCTGCTGAGCGCACCGGGTAACGATGCGGTCGCCACCAGCGCGCTGGCGGGGGCTGGCTGCCACATGGTGCTGTTCAGTACCGGTCGCGGCACGCCGTACGGTGGCTTTGTGCCGACGGTCAAAATCGCGACCAACAGCGAGCTGGCGGCGAAGAAAAAGCACTGGATTGATTTCGACGCAGGCCAGCTGATTCACGGCAAAGCGATGCCGCAGCTGCTGACGGAGTTCGTGGACGCCATCGTGGCGTTTGCCAGCGGCAGACAGACCTGCAATGAGAAGAACGATTTTCGCGAGCTGGCGATCTTTAAGAGTGGTGTGACGCTTTAGGTTGAGTGCGGGCTGGTGCCCTCACCCCGGCCCTCTCCCACGGGGAGAGGGTGAAAACATTAAAAGCGGCAACCAGAGGTTGCCGCTTTGCTGTTAACCTCGCAGAGCGTTCTTCGCTAAACGCGCGTCTTCCGCCTGACAGGCCGCTGCGGTGAACAGCACATCGGTGGAGGAGTTCAGCGCCGTTTCGCAGGAGTCCTGCAATACGCCGATGATAAAGCCGACGGCCACAACCTGCATGGCGATCTCGTTCGGGATACCGAACATGTTACATGCCAGTGGGATCAGCAGCAGCGAGCCACCCGCCACGCCGGACGCGCCACAGGCACACAGAGAAGCCACCACGCTCAGCAGCAGCGCCGTTGGTAGATCGACCGGAACACCTAAGGTATGTACCGCTGCCAGGGTCAGCACGGTGATGGTGATTGCCGCGCCCGCCATGTTCACGGTCGCACCCAGCGGGATCGACACGGAATAGGTATCGCGGTCCAGATTCAGCTTCTCCGCCAGCGCCATGTTAACCGGGATATTTGCCGCAGAGCTGCGGGTGAAGAAGGCATACACCCCGCTCTCACGCAGGCAGGTTAGCACCAGTGGATACGGGTTGCGGCGGATCTGCCAGAACACCAGCAGCGGGTTGATCACCAGCGCCACCAGCAGCATACAGCCGACCAGAACAACCAGCAGCTGCGCGTAGCCCCACAGCGCGTCGAAACCGGTGGTGGCCAGCGTGGAGGAGACCAGCCCGAAAATACCGATTGGCGCAAAACGAATCACCAGTTTCACCATAAAGGTGACGGCATTCGATAAATCGTTGACCAGATTTTTCGTGGTCTCGTTGCCGTGACGCAGCGCGAAGCCCAGACCAATCGCCCAGACCAGGATGCCGATGTAGTTCGCGTTCATCAGCGCCGTGATGGGGTTGGATACCATGCTCATCAGCAGACCGCGCAGCACTTCCACAATGCCGGACGGCGGTGTGATGTCACCGGCCGCGCTGGTCAGGTGCAGCGTAGACGGGAACAGGAAGCTAAATACCACGGCCGTTAAGGCAGCGGAGAAGGTTCCCAGAAGATACAGGAACAGAATAGGGCGAATGTTGGTTTTTTGTCCGTGCTGGTGGTTGGCAATGGAGGCCATGACCAGCATCAGAACCAGAACCGGTGCGACGGCCTTCAGGGCGCCAACAAAGAGGGTGCCGAGAAGCCCGGTGGCTTCTGCAGCGGGTTTTGACACCATTGCCAGCAGAATGCCCAGTACCAACCCGACGAGAATTTGTTTAACGAGGCTGCCCTGCGCCAGGCGCGCGAACAGACCGCTTGATTGTGTGCTCATACGTTATTCCTGAGTGAAATTGCGTTCCATCCTGTATGTGCTCTAAGTCACATTTATGTCCGGATGTAAGTATTTGTTTGCCTGGTTGAGTATCAGGGAAAGCAGGGCAAGGCGGAAGAGTAAAATGCTGGATTTTACGTGTTGCGTCATGTTTTTTAACTATTGGTTAACGGAAGTGCCGGGTGGCGCTGCGCTTACCCGGCAAAACGCACTAAACCTGCTGCTTCTTATCGTGCTGGCGGTTAACCCAGGTATTGATAATCAGCGTCACGATCAGAATGCCGAACACCACGCCGAGCGAGATAGCGATCGGGATATGGTAGAAATCGACGATCAGCATCTTGATACCGATGAACACGAGGATCACCGACAGGCCATACTTCAGCATCGAGAAGCGCTCTGCGGCACCTGCCAGCAGGAAGTACATGGCGCGCAGGCCAAGGATCGCGAACAGGTTAGAGGTCAGGACGATGAACGGATCTGTCGTCACCGCAAAGATGGCCGGAATGCTGTCTACGGCGAAAATCACGTCGCTCAGCTCAACCAGAATCAGCACCAGCAGCAGCGGGGTGGCAAACAGCAGACCGTTCTTGCGCACGAAGAAGTGCTCGCTCTCGATCTTATCCGTCATGCGCAGGTGGCTGCGGATCCACTTGACCAGCGGCTTTTCGCCAATACCGGTTTCATCTTCCTTCGCCAGCGCCATTTTGACCCCGGTGAACAGCAGGAACGCGCCGAAGACGTACAGCAGCCATTCGAACTGCGTAATCAGCCAGCTACCGGCGAAGATCATGATCGTACGCAGGATAATCGCACCCAGCACGCCATAGACCAGCACACGGCGCTGCAGTGACGCAGGCACGGCAAAGTAACTGAACAGCATCAGCCAGACGAAGACGTTATCGACCGCGAGGGCTTTTTCAATCAAATAGCCGGTGAGGAAGGCGAGCGCCTGAGGATCGGCCACCGCACGGCCTTCGGTTGAGGCCAGGTACCACCAGAAGGCAGCACAGAAGAGCAGAGAGAGGGTGACCCATACCAGGGACCAGACGGCGGCCTGCTTTATGGACATGCCGTGCTCACCGCGACGCCCCTGCAAAAAGAGGTCGATCGCCAGCATGATGAGCACGACAACCGCGAATCCGCCCCACAACATTGGAGTGCCGACAGAATGCATACTATTTTCCTTACACATAAAAAAACAAAAACGGCTATGGTCAGAAGACGATAGCCGTTAGCTTTTTATGCATAGACCTCGCCTTCCGGCAAGGTCTCACTTACAACCACGAAGGTTGCCCGGCGACCGGATGCGATTTTGCACGCATCGTAATGACGATCCACCGGCGAAGAAGTTACTCCCCTTTGCAGGTAACAAAATATGTCAGACCATCGGTTTCGTCAATGGTCTGCGCCTTTTCATTACACAGCTTTACGCGATAGCCTCTGCGCCCACGCCGTCTGCCGGGAACACCACGCCGGTCTGACGGCGGATCTCCGTTTGCAGCTTCGCCGTGGTGCGGCTCACCGCGAGGCCCGGGTGATTCACTTCGTTGTCTTCCACGAGACGGGCGAAGACCTCTGCCTCATAGAGCATAGTGTTAATATGCTGAGGCTGCGTCAGCTCCTGCGCTTTACCGCCGCGCGGCACAAAGCTCACTTTCTGACACTCGGAGATCTTCTCAATCACCAGCGACCCGGCTTCGCCCTGAATTTCGCTCGGCAGCACAGAATCACTGACTTTAGAGTGCTGCAGCGTGACGCTGAAATCGCCGTAATCCAGCACCACGACGCCGTGCGCATCCACACCGCTTTCCAGCAGGCTGGCCGTGGCCGTGACGCCGTGCGGCTCGCCCCACAGCGCGATTGCAGAGGCCAGGCAGTAAAAACCGATATCCATAATCGAGCCGTTAGAGAAGGCCGGGTTAAAGGTATTGGGGTTCTCGCCGTCCAGATAACGCTGATAGCGCGACGAGTACTGGCAATAGTTGATGAAGGCTTTACGCACTTTGCCTATTTTCGGCAGCGACTGCTGCAATAGCAGGAAATTCGGCAGGCTGGCCGTTTTGAACGCTTCGAACAGCACCACCTGGTTTTCGCGGGCAAGCGCGATGGCGGCTTCCACTTCCTGGATATTCGACGCCAGCGGCTTCTCGCAAATCACATGCTTTTTATGGCTGAGAAACAGCTTCGTTTGGGGGAAGTGCAGGGAATTCGGGCTGGCGATATACACCGCGTCTATGGCGTCGCTTTGCGCCATCTCGTCGAGAGAGGTGAAGAGATGCTCGACGAGGTAATCATTCGCAAAACTCTGCGCCTGCTCAAGGCTGCGGGAATAGACTGCGGTGAGTTTAAGTTTGCCGGTTTCGTGGGCGGCGTCGACGAACTGGCGCGTGATCCAGTTCGTTCCAATGACTGCGAAACGTATCATAAACGTTTACGTACTCCGTAGCGGGGAACCTTTAACCACTGTAGCACGTCATCATGACAATTCGCGTGCGTTACTGCGCATTACTCTTTAACGATAAATGCGTCAGCCACAGCCGGGTATCAAACTCCAGCTGGTGGTACTGCGGCTCCATGTGGCAGCACAGGGAATAGAACGCTTTGTCGTGCTCTTTCTCTTTCAGGTGCGCCAGCTCATGGACCACGATCATCCGCAGAAAGGCTTCCGGTGCGTTACGGAAAACCGTCGCCACGCGGATCTCGGCTTTGGCTTTCAGCTTGCCGCCCTGCACGCGGGAGATAGCGGTGTGCAGGCCGAGCGCGTTTTTCAGAACGTGGATTTTGTTGTCGTACATCACCTTGTTGATCGGCGGCGCGCTCTTCAGATACCGGCTTTTCAGATCCTGCGTATACTGCCAGAGGGCTTTATCGGTCGTGAAATCGTGCGTACCGGGGTAGCGTTTTTCCAGCACCGCGCCCAGCTTCTGCTCGGCAATCAGGCTGCGAACCTGAGAAAGTAAATGCTCCGGGTAGCCCTGGAGATAAGTAAGTTGGTTCATCAACGCCCCAAATCGACAATAAAACGGGTATACTCACGCACCCTTTTCAGGGATACGCCAAATTTTACCATTCAGGAGGGCCGATGAGCCACTTAGACAACGGTTTCCGTTCACTCAACCTTAAACGTTTCCCGGAAACGGACGACGTTAACCCGCTTCAGGCGTGGGAAGCGGCGGATGAGTATCTGCTGCAGCAGTTGGATGATACCGAAATCCTCGGGCCGGTTCTGATCCTGAATGATGCATTCGGCGCGCTGGGCTGCGCGCTGGCGGAGCACAAACCTTACAGCATCGGCGATTCTTACTTAAGCGAGCTGGCGACGCGTGAAAACCTGCGCCATAACGAAATCGACGAATCCAGCGTGAAGTTCCTCGACAGCACCGCGGAGTACCCGCAGGCGCCGGGTGTAGTGCTGATCAAAGTGCCAAAAACCATGGCGCTGCTGGAGCAACAGCTGCGCGCGCTGCGAAAAGTCGTCACGCCAGAAACCCGTATTATCGCGGGTGCCAAGGCACGCGATATCCACACGTCGACGCTGGAGCTGTTCGAGAAAGTCCTCGGTCCAACCACCACTACGCTTGCCTGGAAAAAAGCGCGCCTGATCAACTGTACGTTTAGCGCACCGGAGCTGGCCGACGCGCCAGAGACGCTGAGCTGGAAGCTGGAAGGCACCGACTGGACCATCCACAACCATGCAAACGTCTTCTCCCGTACCGGCCTGGATATCGGCGCACGCTTCTTTATGGAACATCTGCCGGAAAATCTGGAAGGGGAGATCGTCGACCTGGGCTGCGGGAACGGTGTGATTGGCCTGACGCTGCTGGCGAAAAACCCGGACGCCAGCGTGGTGTTTAGCGACGAATCGCCAATGGCGGTGGCCTCCAGCCGTCTGAACGTGGAAACTAACCTGCCAGAGGCGCTGGATCGCTGCGAGTTTATGATCAACAACGCGCTCTCCGGCGTGGAGCCGTTCCGCTTCAACGCCGTGTTCTGTAACCCGCCGTTCCATCAGAAGCATGCTCTGACGGATAACGTCGCCTGGGAGATGTTCCACCACGCGCGCCGCTGTCTGAAAATCAACGGCGAGCTGTATATCGTGGCGAACCGCCACCTGGACTACTTCCACAAGCTGAAGAAAATTTTCGGCAACTGCGTCACCATCGCGACGAACAACAAGTTTGTGGTGCTGAAGGCGGTGAAGCTGGGGCGTCGTCGTTAAGGTTGTTTTGCCTGGCGGCGCTGCGCTTGCACAGGCCTACGGTTTTGTAGGCCCGGTAAGCGCAGCGCCACCGGGCAAGAAATCAAATCGCTAATGCCAGCTTCGTCCCCTGTGCAATCGCCCGCCGTGCGTCCAGCTCCATCGCCACATCGCATCCGCCAATCAAATGCACCGTTCTTCCGGCTTCTCGCAGCGGATCCGCCAGATCCCTTCTCGGCTCCTGCCCGGCACACAAAATCACATGATCCACGCGCAACAGCTGCGGTTCGCCGCCGATCGTAACGTGCAGACCCTCGTCGTCGATCTTTTCGTAGCTCACCGCCGGGATCATCTTCACCCCGCGTGAAAGCAGGGTTGCCCGGTGGATCCAGCCCGTGGTTTTACCCAGTCCTTCGCCCGGCTTGCTGGCTTTACGCTGCAGCATCACAATCTGACGCGGGCTTTTCGGCAATTGCGGTCCTTCCGGACGCAGGCCGCCGGACTGGCTCAGGCTGGTGTCGATACCCCATTCCACGCAAAACTCGGCAATGTTCTGGCTGGTGGCCTCACCCGGCTGGCTTAAGTACATGGCGGTATCAAAGCCAATTCCGCCGCAGCCGATAATCGCTACGCTTTTTCCGACCGGCACTTTGTCACGCAATACGTCGAGATAGCTCAGCACTTTTGGATGATCGATACCTGCGATCGCAGGCGTTCGCGGTACGATCCCGCTCGCCAGGATCACCTCATCAAAACCGATCAGATCCGCCGCGCTGACAAACTGATTGAGCCGGAGCTCGACGCCCGTCAGGTCGATCATCCGGCGGTAGTAGCGCAGGGTCTCGTAGAACTCCTCTTTGCCGGGGATCTGTTTGGCGATATTAAACTGCCCGCCAATCTCGCCTGCGGCGTCAAAAAGCGTCACGCTGTGGCCGCGCGAGGCGGCATTCACTGCAAACGCCAGGCCTGCCGGGCCTGCGCCCACGACGGCCAGGCGTTTTATGCTGGCCGCCGGAACGATCGGCATTTTAGTTTCGTGGCAGGCTCGCGGGTTGACGAGGCAGGAGGTCACCTTGCCGACGAAGATCTGATCCAGGCAGGCCTGGTTACAGCCGATGCAGGTGTTGATCTCATCCGCGCGTCCGCTTTGCGCTTTGGACAGCAGCTCGGCATCCGCAAGGAACGGCCGCGCCATCGACACCATGTCGGCATCGCCGCGCGATATCACATCGTCCGCCACCTGCGGGTCGTTAATGCGGTTGGTGGTGACCAGCGGAACAGACACTTTGCCTTTCAGCTTGCGCGTCACCCAGCTGAATGCCGCGCGCGGCACCGGTGTGGCGATGGTCGGAATACGGGCTTCGTGCCAGCCAATCCCGGTGTTAATGAGGGTGGCACCAGCGGCTTCAATCGCCTGCGCCAGCTGCACGGTTTCGTCGAACGTCCCGCCGCCCTCCACCAGGTCGAGCATCGACAGGCGGAAGATGATAATAAAATCTGTTCCTGTTCGTTCGCGCACCGCGCGCACAACTTCAACGGCAAAGCGCATGCGGCGGACATAGTCGCCGCCCCATTCGTCCTCGCGCTGGTTAGTGCGGGCGGCAAGGAATTCGTTGATCAGATAACCTTCTGAGCCCATAACTTCGACGCCGTCATAACCTGCTTCACGCGCCAGCGCCGCGCAGCGGGCGAAGTCGTCAATCAGCGCTATGATCTCGTCGTGGCTGAGGGCATGCGGTGTGAAGCGGTTAATCGGCGCCTGAATGGCCGACGGCGCGACCAGTTTCGGCTGATAGCTGTAGCGCCCGGTGTGCAGGATTTGCAGGGCGATTTTGCCGCCCTCTTTGTGAACCGCGTCGGTAACGATACGGTGATGTGCAAGCTGGCTCGCATCGTTCAACACCGCGCCACCTTCCATCGTCACGCCTGAAGACGCAGGTGCTACGCCACCGGTGACAATCAGCGCCACGCCATGCCGCGCGCGCTCGGCGTAGAAGGCCGCCAGACGCTCGGCACCGTCCGGACGCTCTTCCAGCCCAGTGTGCATCGAGCCCATTAACACGCGGTTTTTAAGGGTGGTGAACCCCAGATCCAGGGGGGCGAACAACGACGGGTAGCGGCTCATAGTCTCTTCCAGTGTAAAATTATTGTTATGTGGTCGGATGAGTTACTAATTTAGCCAGCGGCAGCGGAAAGGTAAAAGCGGGATCGAATGATTGTGATAGATCTCAAAGAACTTCCCCGGTGGCGCTGCGCTTACCGGGGCTACAAAACCGCAGGACGGATAAGCGCAGCGCCATCCGGCGTTTTTTACGGCGCCGCTGCCCGTACCAATCCCGGGGCCTGCCACATCGATGTGGTCAGCCCGCTATCCACCAGCCCAAGCTGGTCGGCATACACCGCCTGCCATTTTTGCATCATGCCGTCATACAGCTCACGATGCTGGGGATTTGGCGTGAACTCACGGCTCCACTTCACCAGCCGCTCGCCCGTTGAGGCCATATCTGCAAATAATCCCGCGCCTGCGCCTGCCGCAATCGCGCAGCCGAGCGCTGTCGCCTCTTTCACTTCCGGCACGCGTACCGGCAACCCGGTGACGTCGCTTAAGATCTGACTCCACAGGGCGCCTTTTGCCCCTCCGCCCGCAAAAACTAAACTTTCAAACGTCACGCCGGAGAAGCGCGAAATCTGCGCCAGGTTGCAGGCCGAAACGATTGCCGCATTCTCTTCCAGGGCACGGAACAGCGTCGCTTTGTTGCACTTTTCCGGGTCGATAGAGAGGTTAATAAACGACGGCGCGGCGTGGTACCACTGCTTGAAATGCATCGCGTCGGAGAAGATCGGCATCACCCCATGGGAGCCTGCCGGCACGCGGCTCGCCATCTCTTCCAGCAGGGTATAGGTGTCCACTCCCATCCGCCCGGCAATCAGCTTTTCTTCTGCGCAAAAGGCGTCGCGGAACCAGCGCATGGTCAGCCCGGTGAAGAAGCTGATCGACTCCGCCTGGGCCATGCCGGGGATGACGTGCGGGTTCACGCGGATATTCATATCGGGATCGGTGCGCACCTGCGGCAGGTTCACCACCTGCTGCCAGAAGGTGCCGCCCAGCACCGCCGTTTGTCCGGCGCGGACCACGCCCAGCCCCAGGCAGCCCAGCTGTACATCGCCACCGCCCATTACCACCGGCGTGCCTTCGCGCAGGCCGCTTTGCTGCGCGGCTTCATGGGTAATGGCTCCCAGTACGCTGCCGGTCTCTTTCACCGGGGAGAGAATATCGGCGCGCAGCCCGGCCATGTCGAGCAGCGCCGGACGCCAGTCGCGGGAAAAGAGATCGAGCATGCCCGTGGTGCCCGCATTGGAGGGATCCACCGCCAGCTCGCCGGAAAGCTTCGCCGCCAGCCAGTCGCTGATCATGGTGATGGTCGCGGCCTTGCGGTAAATGTCGGGGCGATGGTGCGCCAGCCACAGAAGGCGCGGCATGGCGCTCAGGGCGAGAGTTTGCCCGGAGACGTCATACACCTCGGATTCAAAGCGGTTGTCGTGGATCTCTTTGAGCTCGGCCACCTCGCGGCTGGCGCGGGCGTCGACGTTGGCGCAGGCCCAGATGGCCTCGCCGTTGCGGTCGTACAGCACAATCCCTTCGCGCATGGAGCAGCAGGCAACGGACTGGATATCCGCCGCGGTCAGGTGCGCACGCTCCAGCGCCTGATGAATGCACTGGCAGGTCAGCCGCCAGTTGGTGTCGAGATCGAACTCCATCGATCCCGGTACGTTCTCCACGCTCAGGTGCTTCCACTCGGCCTGACCGACGGCAATCTGGCTGCCCTGTAAATCGAAAATCACGGCGCGAACGCTGCCGGTCCCTGCATCTAACGCTAAAAGGTAACTCATGAGCTTGCCTCGTTGTTAGCGCAGGGCATCCCCGTTACGTCAGGGCCAGCACCGCGCGGGCTGTCGTCTCCTCCGTCACCAGGCCATTGATACGGCGACCCTTAAGTGCGGCATAAATCGCATCGGCTTTCTCTTCCCCGCCGGCCACGCCAACGATGGTGGGCAGTTGCGCCAGTTCATCGAGCGTGACGCCGAGTAATTCTTTATGGATCTCCAGCTCCTCAACGCATTCCCCCTCGGCATTAAGGAAATAACCGAGAATGTCGCCGACTGCGCCTTTGCGGGCGTACATCAGCTGTTCACCTTCGCTGATATAGCCGGAGCGCAGTATCGTGGCGTCACGGCGCTGGTTCACCGAACCAATGCCAACCACCGCCACGTCGGCGGCGGTGGCGGCGAGGATCACGTCCCGCACGCTGGTTTCACGTTTTAAGATCCCGGCAACGGAGGCGGATGACACGCGCAGCGGGGCGGGGATCATGCTGACGCTGCAGGCCGCGTCCAGCTGGCCGATACCGGTCATATACGGCCCGACGCCGCCGGAGAGCGTCACCAGGCGGATCTGCTGCGAGCTGATAAAGCCGCTCAGGTGCTGCAGGCTGCTCATGGTCGTTTCACCAAATCCCACCGCCAACAGCTGGCCGGGCTCCAGCACGCCCATTAGCGACTGCGCCGCGCCAATGCCCAGCCGCACGTTCATCGGCGGCGTATTCAGGGCGGGCATCACGCGCACCAGCTTCAGCCCAAAGCGCTGCTGTAGTTCGGTTTCCAGCGCCAGACAGCCCTCGTAACGGGAGTTGATCTGCACGCGGATCACCCCGGACTGGCGGCCTTTCTCCAGCAGACGGGAGATCTTCAAACGCGGCAGCCCGAGTCGCTCACCGATGTCGTTCTGGGTCAGCCCGTCGTGGTAATAGCACCAGGCCACGCGCGCCACCAGCTCCTCTTCCGCCAGCGCCAGCCCGGCAAACCGTCCTTCTTCCGCAGTGCGTTTATCGCTCATAATTGAACTCTTATAAAAATTTAGATCATATGTTCGTGATGACGCGAAGGGAAAATGTGAGCCACGCGACAAAACGGATCTTTAAGCGGGTTTCTGTTTTATCTGGATCTTAATCAATAAAACTGTGATCCCTGCACGGTTGTAAATATAGTTCACCGTCTACGCTTTTGAACATTATTAAATCTAAAAATCATTTGTTCAATAGCGGAGCGATGATGACACCACTTATTGAAGCGCGGGGGATCAGCAAGCAGTTCTCGGGCGTGCCGGTGTTAAAAGGCATTGATTTCACGCTGCTCGCGGGCCAGGTACACGCCCTGATGGGCGGGAACGGCGCGGGAAAATCGACGCTGATGAAGATCATCGCCGGAGTTGAAACGCCCGACAGCGGTGAACTTTCGGTTGCGGGGGAGTCTTTTGCACGGCTTACGCCAGCGCAGGCGCATAAGCTCGGCATTTATCTGGTACCGCAGGAGCCGCTGCTGTTCCCCAACCTGACGGTGCGGGAAAACATCCTCTTTCGCCTGCCCCGTGAACGGGATCTGGAACCGCGCCTGGCCGATAAGCTCCAGCAGCTGAAATGCCAGCTTAACCTTGATGCCACCGCCAGCACACTGGAAGTGGCGGATCAGCAGATGGTAGAGATCCTCCGCGGATTAATGCGCAACGCCAGGATCCTGATCCTCGACGAACCCACCGCCTCGCTCACGCCCGGCGAAACCGAACGCCTGTTCCGCCAGATCCGCGCGTTGCAGGCGGTTGGCGTCGGCATTGTTTTTATCTCGCATAAGCTGCCGGAAATTCGCCTGCTTTCGAGCCACATCTCGGTGATGCGCGACGGTGCAGTGGTGCTGAGCGGTGAAACCGCGCAGTTTGACGATAACGCCCTGATTGCAGCCATGACGCCAGTGAGTCGGGAAAAATCTCTGAGCGAGACGCAAAAGCTTTGGCTGGCGTTGCCGGGCAACCGCCGCACCCAGCCGCAGGATTTCCCGGTGCTGCGCGTGGAGGATCTCACCGGGGAGGGGTTTATCGATCTGAGTCTTGAGATCTTCGCCGGTGAGATCGTCGGTCTGGCCGGGCTGGTGGGATCCGGGCGCACCGAGTTTGCCGAAACGCTTTACGGCCTGCGTCCGGTGCGCGGGGGGCGCGTCTGGCTGGAGAATCAGGAAATCACTGCCGATCCGCCTGATTCACGTCTGGAAAAAGGGCTGGTTTACCTGCCGGAAGACAGGCAGGTTTCCGGCCTGTTCCTCGACGCGCCGATCCGCTGGAACACCGTGGTGCTGAACGAGCCGTCTCTCTGGCAGCAGCGCAAGCGGGAGTCGGCGGTGGTAGAGCGCTATCACCGTGCGCTCGGGATCAAGCTCAACCATGCGGATCAAACCGTGCGTACGCTCTCCGGCGGCAACCAGCAGAAGGTACTGCTGGCGCGCTGTCTGGAGGCCAATCCTTTACTCCTTATTGTCGATGAACCGACGCGTGGTGTGGACGTCTCCGCGCGCGCCGATATCTACCAGCTCATCAAAAGCGTGGCCGCGCAGAACGTTGCGGTACTGATGATCTCAAGCGATCTCGATGAGTTCCCGGGCCTTGCCGATCGCGTGCTTGTGATGCATCAGGGCGTACTCAGCGGCGAGCTGCCGCGCCATGCCGTTAGCCTCGACAGGATGATGGCGCTGGCGTTCGGAGGGCAATCATGAAGACCTTATTAAAGAACCGTGAGTTGAGCGCGTTTCTCGCCATTCTGGCACTGTTTGCCGTGCTGGTGGTGCTGAACCCGTCTTACTTCAGCCTGCAAACGCTGGGGATGATCTTCGCCAGTGCCCAGATCCTGATCCTGCTGGCCATCGGTGCCGCGCTGGTCATGCTGACCCGCAATATTGACGTCTCGGTGGGCTCGACCGTTGGGCTGTCGGCAATCGCCGTCGGCGTGGCGCTCAATGGCGGCTACAGCCTGCCCGTTTCCATCCTCTTCGCACTGTCGATTGGCGCACTGGCCGGGGCGTTCAACGGCGTGCTGGTGGTGGGGCTGCGCATCCCGGCGATTGTCGCCACCCTCGGCACGCTGGGGCTGTATCGCGGGGCGATGCTGCTCTGGACGGGCGGGAAGTGGATTGAAGGGTTGCCGCCGGGGCTGAAATCTCTCTCTGACCCGCTTGCCCTCGGCATGTCGCCACTCGGTATGGTGGTGTTAATTATCGCAGCCGCGGGCGCGTGGACGCTGTCGCGTACCGCGTTCGGCCGTGATTTCTACGCGGTGGGGGATAACCTCGCCGCCGCGCGTCAGCTGGGCGTAGCGGTGAACCGCACCCGCATGCTCGCCTTTACCCTGAACGGCATGCTGGCGGCCTGCGCAGGGATTGTCTTTGCCGCGCAAATTGGTTTTGTCCCCAACCAGACCGGCAGCGGGCTGGAGATGAAGGCCATCGCCGCCTGCGTGCTCGGGGGGATCTCTCTGCTGGGTGGCACCGGCACGCTGATCGGTGCTTTGCTTGGGGCTTTCTTCCTCACCCAAATCGACACCGTACTGGTGCTGTTCAGGCTGCCAGCCTGGTGGAATGACTTTATCGCCGGGCTGGTGCTGCTGGGCGTACTGGTGCTCGACGGGCGGCTGCGTCAGGCGCTGGCGCGCCATCAGCGGGCGCTGAAATACGGCCGCTTCCAGCCAGGTCACAGAGGGGGAAAGCACGTCACTCCCTTTCCCAAACGCAAAAAAGAGGTGGCGTAAATGAAGCTTAACTGGGAAAGCGCGCTGCTGGTTTTGCTGGTGCTGGAGATCCTGCTCTTTGGCGCCATTAACCCGCGCATGCTCGACATCAATATGCTGCTGTTCAGCACCAGCGACTTCATCTGTATCGGTATCGTGGCGCTGCCGCTCACGCTTGTCATTATCAGCGGCGGGATCGACATCTCGCTGGGTTCGACCATCGGCCTGTGCGCCATCGCGCTGGGGGTGATGATGCAGGCCGGGTGGCCGATGGCGGTGGCCATTCCGCTGACGCTGCTGCTCGGCCTGCTGTGCGGGCTGGTGAATGCGGCGCTGATCCACTACACCGGCATCAGTCCACTGGTGATTACCCTCGGCACGCTCTATCTCTACGGTGGCGGGGCGTTGCTGCTTTCCGGCATGGCGGGGGCGACGGGCTATGAGGGCATCGGCGGCTTCCCGGACAGCTTTACCGCGTTCGCGAATCTCACGGTCGTTGGCCTGCCGCTCCCGCTGGTGCTGTTCGCTGTGATTACCGTTTTCTTCTGGCTGATTACCCACCGCGGGCGCTTTGGCCGTCATCTGTTTTTGATTGGCCAGAACCCGCGAGCGGCACGCTATGCGGCGCTGTCGGTTAACGGTATGCCCTACGCGCTGTACGGTCTGGTGGGCGTGGCCTCGGCCATTGCCGCGCTGGTCATGGTCTCCTATTTCGGTTCCGCGCGGTCAGATCTGGGGCGCGATTTGCTGATGCCTGCGCTCACCGCCGCCGTACTCGGCGGGGCGAATATCTATGGCGGGTCAGGTTCGGTTGTCGGTACGGCGCTGGCAGCGCTGCTGGTGGGGTACCTGCAACAGGGTTTACAGATGGTCGGCATCCCCAACCAGGTATCGAGCGCGCTTTCAGGAGCGCTGCTGGTTGTGGTGGTGATGGGTCGTTCGCTGAGTCTGCACCGCGAATGGGTGCGTTCTCTCTTTAGAAAACTTTCCGGAGCGTAAGATGAAAACAAAACTGATAGTCCTGGCAATGGCCCTCAGCTTCGCCTCGGCGCAGGCGGCGGATCGGATTGCCTTTATCCCGAAACTGGTGGGGGTTGGCTTCTTCACCAGCGGCGGCAACGGTGCGAAAGAGGCGGGGAAAGACCTCGGCGTGGACGTCACCTATGACGGTCCAACCGAGCCGAGCGTTTCCGGCCAGGTGCAGCTCATCAACAACTTCGTTAACCAGGGCTACAACGCGATTATCGTCTCTGCCGTGTCGCCGGACGGCCTCTGCCCGGCCTTAAAACGCGCGATGCAGCGCGGCGTCAAAGTGCTGACCTGGGATTCCGACACCAAACCGGAGTGCCGCAGCATATATATCAACCAGGGGACGCCGGAACAGCTCGGCGGCCTGCTGGTGGAGATGGCGGGCAAGCAGGTCACCAAACCGAATGCCAAAGTGGCATTCTTCTACTCCAGCCCAACGGTCACCGACCAGAACCAGTGGGTGAAAGAGTCGAAGGCTAAAATCGAGAAAGATCATCCTCAGTGGCAGATCGTGACCACTCAGTTTGGCTATAACGATGCCACCAAATCCCTGCAAACCGCCGAGGGGATCTTAAAAGCGTATCCGGATCTGGATGCGATCATCGCCCCGGATGCCAACGCCCTGCCAGCCGCTGCGCAGGCAGCAGAAAATCTGAAGCGGGAAGGGGTGGCGATTGTCGGGTTCAGCACGCCAAACGTCATGCGTCCATACGTGGAGCGCGGCACGGTAAAAGCCTTCGGCCTGTGGGACGTGGTGCGACAGGGCAAAATTGCGGTCAATGTCGCCGATCGTTTACTGAAAAAAGGCGATCTTAACGTTGGCGACAGCGTGGACGTGAAAGAGATCGGTACGCTGAAGGTCGAACCGAACAGCGTGCAGGGCTACCAGTATGAGGCGAAAGGTAACGGCATCGTGCTGCTGCCGGAACGCGTGGTGTTCACTAAAGAGAACATCAACAAATACGATTTCTGACGGGGGAACAAATGGCTGATTTAGACGACATCAAAGACGGGAAGGATTTTGGCATCGGCACGCCACAGCAAAATGTGCCGTTTACCCTGAAGGGCTGTGGTTCGCTGGACTGGGGGATGCAGTCCAGGCTTTCGCGCATCTTCAACCCGCAAAGCAACCGCACGGTGATGCTGGCCTTTGACCACGGTTATTTCCAGGGGCCGACCACCGGCCTTGAGCGTATCGATCTCTCCATTGCGCCGCTGTTTGGCGAAACCGATGTGCTGATGTGTACCCGCGGTATCCTGCGGAGTACCGTGCCTGCGGCCACCAACAAACCGGTTGTGCTGCGCGCCTCCGGCGGTAACTCAATTCTGGGCGAATTGTCCAACGAGTGCGTGGCGGTGGCAATGGAAGATGCGCTCCGGCTGAACGTCTGTGCGGTCGCAGCACAGGTCTACATTGGCAGCGAGTTCGAGCATCAGTCGATCAACAACATCATCAAGCTTGTCGACGCCGGTGCCCGCTACGGCATGCCAACCCTCGCGGTGACAGGGGTGGGGAAAGAGATGGCGCGCGACGCGCGGTATTTCTCACTTGCCAGCCGCATTGCCGCCGAAATGGGGGCGCAGTTCGTCAAAACCTATTATGTGGATGAGGGCTTTGAAAAAGTCACCGCCAGCTGCCCGGTGCCGATCGTCATCGCCGGCGGCAAAAAGCTGCCGGAGCACGAGGCGCTGGAGATGTGCTGGCGCGCGATTGACCAGGGCGCATCCGGTGTGGACATGGGGCGCAATATCTTCCAGTCCAGCGCGCCGCTCGCCATGCTGAAGGCAGTGAAAAAAGTGGTTCACGAGAACATGAGCGCCCGTGAAGCGTTCCAGTTCTGGCAGGAAGAGAAACAGGGAGAAGCAAAATGAACGTGACGTTAGTGGAGATCAACATCAAACCCGAGCGGGTGGACGAGTTTCTGACGGTGTTTCGCGCCAACCATGAAGGGGCGATTAAGGAGCCGGGAAACCTGCGTTTTGACGTCCTGCAGGATCCGAGGGTGAAAACCCGGTTCTTTATCTACGAAGCCTATAAAGACGAAGCGGCGGTGCTGGCGCATAAGCAGACGCCGCACTATCTGGCGTGCGTGGATAAGCTTGAGGACCTGATGTCGGAGCCGCGCAAAAAACGCAGTTTTGTGGGGTTGTTGCCGGAGTAGAAAACGTAGTGAAGGCTTTGTAGGCCGGGTAAGCGCTAGCGCCACCCGGCATTGTTCAGGCCAGCTTCAGATCCGCCAGGATCGCAGCAAGCGCCTCGCGCGGCTCACCCTGAATCGCCTGCAGTGGGAAGGGGAGCGCCGGTGCCTCCACTTTTCCCATCATCTCGGCTGCCGCTGCCATCACCCGCACGCTGCCGTAACGGCGGAACAGCGCCCACAGTGGCTCCAGACGTTCTGATTCCATGCTGTCTTTCGAGTGCGCAATTGCCAGTGCCGCCTGAGGGAACAGCCCGCCGATGACGGAATACCAGACGTCAAACCCGGCCTGCAGGGCGGATGCTGCCCGCCAGTCGCCGCTTATCCCCAGCGTGACCGTCTTCGGAAGACGCGCCCGCACCTGCGACACATCCTCCGGCATGTGGCCCATTTTCACCGAGCCAATATTGGGCAGCGCCGCCACGGCAAACATCAGCTCGTCGCTAAACTCAAACCCGGTGGTGGCGGGATTATCATAAACGCACAGCGGGACGGAGAGCTGGCGAGTTACCGTCTCATACAGCGAATAGACCTCGTCCGTCGTCAAACGCTGGTACGACACCGGTGCCATCAGCACGCTGGATGCACCTGCCTTCTGCGCGTGCTCAGCCAGACGCAAAATGTCATCCAGTCTCAGTGCGCCAATACTGACCATGACCGGAATGTCATTGGCATGTTCCACCGCACAGCGGGTAATATGCGTGCGCTCCTCAACCGTGAGGTAGGCATAGCTGCCCGTTGAACCCAGAATACCCAGCGAATCCACCCCCGCGTCGATCAGGGGGCGCAGCAGGTTGATAAAGGCCTGCTCGTCAAACTTCCCCTCTTTCAGGGGCGTTAACGGAAACGCACTTAACCCGTGAAACATCGTGTTGTCCTCTTACAGTTCCAGCAGTTGAACCTGAGCCGTTGCGCCTGGCATTAATCGTTGCAGATTGCTGACCAGCTCCTCGCCCGCTTCTTCGAGCGCACCTGACGGCATCGTTGGCAGACTTTCGAGAATAAACCACATGGTCTGCGCCTGGCTATCAAGACGGGTGCGTATCCCTTGTCGCCAGTTCCAGCGACGACAGGTGACGCCCATACCGTCGCGCCAGATGACCTCGCCAGCATCCGGGTATTCCACCACCGGCTGGCCCTCTTTCAGGGTGTCAAAGGGTTCATTGCCCTCGGCCAGCGTCAGGCGCGGCGCACCGGAATAGGCCGCGAGATTCTCGCCCCCTACCGGAATGGCGTAGCGAATACTGACCGCATTATAGATGTCCACCACCGGGTCGAGTGAAGGTAGCGAACCGTCTTTAAGCACCCGCTTTCGCAGTGCGGAGGCCGAGCAGGGGGTACGTTTTGGCTTCGCGCCAAAGTTTTTAAATACCTCATCCCAGGCAGCGAGATGCGCTTCTGCCCACTGCACATCATCATTCAACACCTGCTGGCAAGCCTGCGTCAGCGCGGCGGTGGCAACTTCTGGATGGGTAATCTGTGCGGCTTCAACCAGAATGCTCAGCGCCCGAAAGCCCGGGGCAATCCCGGCAAGACGCGGGTCTATTGACGGCGTAACGAGAGACATAAATAATCCTGTATTGACTGTTTTATACCATGGTAGTGACCAATGACTGATAAAGTCAATATAATGACTGAGCAGGGGGCCGATGTTGCCCAGGTAAGCCTGGCCGTGGCGAACCGCATCCGCAACTGGCGTAAAGATAAAAAATTGTCGCTGGATGAGCTATCCCGCCGCGCCAGCGTCAGCAAAGGCATGCTGGTGGAGATCGAAAAGGGGGCCGCCAATCCCAGTATCGCTATCCTGTGCAAACTGGCTGCCGCGCTGGGCGTTTCCGTGGCGGATATTGTTAACGTCTCCAGCGAACCGGTCGTGCATGTTATTGAAAAACAGGCCATCCCGGTTCTGTGGCAGGGCGCAAAGGGCGGTTCTGCCAGATTACTGGCGGGTACCGCTGGCCCGGACATGATTGAACTGTGGCAGTGGGAGATGCAGCCGGGGGAACACTTCTCTTCAGCGGGGCACCCGGCAGGCACATGTGAACTGCTACACGTGAACGAGGGGGTATTGTCGCTGACGGTGGGCGAGACGGTGACGCAGGTTGAGGCTGGCGCGTCGGCGGTCGCCAAAACCGAAATGGCGCACGGCTATGGGAACGAAGGCGATACCGTGCTTCGCTTCACCATGACGGTGGCGGAGTTTCACCGGTAAAAAACTGCCCGGTGGCGCTAACGCTTACCGGGCTTGCTTAGGCCGGGTAAGCGTAGCGTCACCCGGCGCTTTTTACGCCTCTTCCACGCTCACACGCAGTGCTGCCAGCGCTTTACGTGCCGCTTTCAGCACCTGCTCGCACTGCTCAATCGTCAGCGTCAGCGGCGGTTCAATACGGATGGTTTTCGAGTTGTTGAGCGTTCCGGCCACCAGTACCCGCTGGCGGAACATCTCGCTCGCGAAGCTATAGCCGATTTCATTGTCGACAAACTCAATTGCCATCAATAACCCTCTGCCGCGTGCATCCTGCACCAGATCCGGATATTCCCGGCCCAGCTGGCGGAAGCCATCCAGCAGCATGTCGCCTTTCTGCTCTGCTTGCGCAGGCAGGTTTTGTTCCAGCAGCACGTTGATGGTCGCCAGCGCCGCCGCACAGGCCAGCGGGTTACCGCCAAAGGTCGTGGTATGCAGGAACGGGTTGTCGAACAGCACCGAGAATACCTCCTCGGTGGCTACCGTAGCACCAATCGGCATCACGCCGCCGCCGAGCGCTTTCGCCAGACACAGAATGTCTGGCTGAACGTTCTCGTGCTCGCAGGCAAACATCTTGCCGGTGCGTCCCATCCCGGTCTGGACTTCGTCGAGGATCAGCAGGGCGCCAAACTCATCGCACAGCTGACGCACGGCAGGCAAATAGCCCTGCGGAGGCAGGATCACGCCGCCTTCGCCCTGAATCGGCTCCAGGATCACCGCCGCCACGTCATCGCCGGTTTTACGGCATTCACTCAGCGCGGTGCGCATGGCGTTAATGTCGCCGAACGGCACGTGGCGGAAGCCCGGCAGCAGCGGCATAAACGGCTTGCGGAAGGTGGATTTAGCGGTCGCCGACAGTGCGCCCAGGGATTTACCGTGGAACGCGCCGCTGGTGGCAATGAAGGTGAATTTCCCACGCGGCGACTGGTACGCTTTGGCGAGTTTAATCGCCGCTTCGACCGATTCCGTGCCGCTGTTACTAAAGAAGCTGTATTTCAGTTTGCCGGGCGTTAAGGCCGCCAGCGTTTTCGCTAGCATGGCGCGAAGCGGGTCGAGCAGTTCCTGGCTATGGAGAGGTTGTTTCGCAAGTTGATTCTGTACGGCGGAAACCACAACTGGATTACGGTGCCCCACGTTGAAGATACCAAAACCACCAAGGCAATCGATAAACTCCTGTCCCTGGGTGTCGACAAGCGTGTTCAGACTTCCCGCTTGCCACTCTACGGCTCCGTAATCCCCGCCGGCGGTAACAGATTTGCGATACTCCAGAAATCCTGGATTGACGTGCTCTTTAAAGTAATCAATGACCTCTCGGTTAAGTTGTTTCATCTCCTCATGATCAAGCGTTTGCTTCTCTATGAGATTCAATGCGTGCGCGGTACAGGCAAGAGCCGAGGCGCTGGAAGGTAACCTGTTCAAAATATGCTCCCGGGGATCGCGTATCACATGATACTGGTGTAAGTATTGCAGGGATTACGCCACTTCAGAGGACTTAACGAAAATCGGGATAAACGCCAGGTTAAAATAATGTTGCACAATATTTAATCATGCCGATACAACCGAAACGGGATTTAGCGATAAGGCACAGCACGTGCAGGACGGGGCATAAAAGCGCAATTGCACGAAAGGAGTGCACTGCATGCCACTTAAGCGGGCGTTAACAGGTCATGCTTTGCAGGTAATTTCCAAGAGAAAGTATTTCAAATCAATGAATTATAATTTCTCACAAAAAGTGCGGTTTAAGTGAAATCTGCGATCTCCATCAAGTTTAACAACTAAAGATAAATTGGTTACCGCCGAAAAAACAATTACCCACAAATTTAACATTCAAATAACCTGCAAGGGATGCTCACAATGTCCTCTCCAACCTATGTCACCCAGAATGAATATCCTCTGGACGATGACACCACCTTAATGTCTACCACAGACATCCACAGCTACATTACCCACGCCAACGACACGTTTGTGCAGGTGAGCGGTTACCCGCTTGATGAGCTGACGGGCCAGCCGCACAATATGGTGCGCCACCCTGATATGCCAAAAGCCGCCTTTGCCGATATGTGGTACACCCTGCAACAGGGGGAACCGTGGAGCGGGATTGTCAAAAATCGGCGCAAAAACGGTGACCACTACTGGGTGCGCGCGAATGCGGTGCCAATGGTGCGTCACGGGAAGGTGACGGGCTATATGTCGATCCGCACCAAAGCCACGGCGGAAGAGATAGCCACCGTGGAGCCGCTCTACCGCGCGCTGAATGACGGCAGCTGTAAGAAACGTATTCATAAAGGACTGGTGGTGGGAAAGGGCTGGCTGGGTAAACTGCCGGCCATGCCGCTGCGCTGGCGGGTGCGTAGCGTAATGGCGGTGCTTTTTGCCGTCCTCGCCGCCACGCTGGTCGCCACCTCCGCAGGGTGGATGCCGCTCGTTGCGGCTGTGGTAGTCATGCTGCTGGGGACGCTGCTGTTTGAGCAACAGATTGTGCGTCCGGTCGAAAACGTGGCGCGACAGGCGCTGAGGGTGGCTACCGGGGAGCGCAACAGCGTGCAGCATCTAAACCGCAGTGACGAGCTGGGGCTAACCCTGCGCGCGATAGGCCAGCTGGGGCTGATGTGCCGCTGGTTGATCAACGACGTCTCGAGCCAGGTGGTGAGCGTGCGAGACGGCAGCGACAGGCTGGCCCGGGGTAATGAAGATCTGAACGATCGTACGCGTCAGACGGTAGCGAATGTGCAGCAGACCGTCGCAACGATGAACCAGATGGCCGCCTCCGTGCAGAGCAACTCTGAAACTGCCGCCGAGGTGGATAAACTCTCCGTTGCCGCGAGCAGTGCGGCGACGAAGGGCGGCAATGCGATGCAGACCGTGGTCAAAACCATGGATGACATCGCCGACAGCACGCAGCGAATTGGCTCGATTACCTCCCTGATAAACGACATCGCTTTCCAGACCAATATCCTGGCGCTCAATGCGGCCGTTGAAGCGGCACGGGCGGGTGAGCAGGGGAAAGGGTTTGCCGTGGTCGCGGGCGAAGTCCGCCATCTCGCCAGCCGCAGCGCCAGTGCGGCTAACGATATTCGTAAACTCATTGATGCCAGCGCCAGCAAAGTGCAGTCCGGCTCCGAGCAGGTGCACGCCGCCGGCCGCACGATGGATGACATTGTCGAGCAGGTGAAAAACGTGACGCAGCTTATCGCTCAGATCAGTCACTCCACCTCCGAGCAGGCCACCGGGCTCTCAGAATTAACCCGTGCGGTGGCCGAGCTGGACAGCATCACGCAGAAAAATGCCGACCTGGTCGAGGAGAGCGCACACATTTCTGCCATGGTGAAACACCGTGCCGGGCGTCTGAAGGATGCGGTAACCGTGCTCCATTGAGTCAGTAAATTTCCGGAAAAGCCGTTTATTCCGTAAGGAATAAACGGCTTTTTTATGGCTGCTTGTGACTATTAATGTGCTTTATTGTTAATGTAATATTAAATAACTAAAAAAAGTATCTCAGTTATTTATTTCTGCCTAAGTCAGTTTCCCATGATGCTGTTTTGCAAAACACGCTTCTGGTGGTCTGGTAACGATCGATGAGACGAAATTAATAGTCTCTGCCTATCCATTGTGATGGTTATGAAATAAAAAAACGATCAAAATCATAAAGTTAGCGAATTCGTTACCGATAACAGCGATCGTCTGAGAAATAATCACATCGATGGAGTAAATATGTTCTTACATGACGTAAAGATCGGCACGAAATTATTTCTGGCGTTTGGGTTCTTTATTGTCCTGATGGCAATCAGCGCGAGCCTGTCTCTGCTGAGTCTGAACCGGGCAAATAATGGGATGCAATCCATTATTACCCTTGATTATCCGACCACGGTAAAAGCGAACCAGTTAATCGATAACTTCCAGGAATTTATTAGCACTCAACAGCTGATGCTGCTGGACGAGCAGGGGACTTACACGGGGCAATCTCAGCAGCACCTGAAAGAGATCAGCGAGCACATCACGGTGATCCTGGGCGAGCTGAACAACGCGTTGCAGGATGAAAAGTCTCAGCAGGTGCTGGCGGATATCCGTAGTGTGCGCCAGCAGTATCTGGACTCGCGCTATCGCATCCTGCAGGCGGTGCAGAACAACAATCGTGCGGGTGCCATTCAAGAGATGATGACCACCACCCTTGCCGTGCAGCAGGCTTATAAAGCGAAAGTGAAGGAGCTGATTGCCATTCAAAACAGCGAGATGCAAAGTGCAGGCGCGCAGGTAGAAGGGGATTTCAGGTCTAACCGACTGCTGCTGATCCTCATCACCCTCTTTAGCGTCGCGGCAGGCAGCCTGATCGGCTGGTTTATCGTTCGCGCTATCACCCGTCCGCTCGGCGAGGCGGTGAATTTTGCGAAGGCCATTTCAGAGGGCGATCTGACGGGCAGCATCACGCCGCACGGCAAAGACGAAACGGGCTTACTGCTGCATGCGTTGATGGAGATGAAAAACCGTCTGCTGGACATTGTGCAGCAGGTGCAAACCGGCTCGGAGAATATCTCCAGCGCAGCCGCGCAGATCGTTGCGGGTAACCAGGATCTCGCCGCGCGCACGGAAGAGCAGGCAAGTTCCGTTGAACAGACAGCAGCCTCGATGGAGCAGATCACCGCGACGGTGAAAAACACCGCCTCGCACACTGGCGAAGCGACCAACCTCTCGGCAGATGCTGCCACGGTGGTCAAAAACAACGGTGAGATGATGAAGCAGGTGACCAGCAAAATGCGCCTGATTAACGAGACGTCGAACCGGATGTCCGACATTATCGACCTGATCGACGCCATTGCTTTCCAGACCAACATTCTGGCGCTGAACGCGGCCGTGGAAGCAGCGCGCGCCGGTGAGCACGGTCGTGGCTTTGCGGTGGTGGCCGGTGAGGTGCGCCAGCTTGCCCAGAAGAGCGCGTCGTCGGCCAGCGAAATCCGTGAGCTTATTGAGAGCTCCACCAGTCAGACCCAGGACGGCATGAACCTGGTGGAAAAAGCGAGCGCGCTGATCAACGGGATGGTGGGCAACGTGGAAGAGATGGACGTCATCCTGCGTGAGATCCGCCAGGCCAGCCATGAGCAGACGGAAGGGATCTCGCAGATTAACAGCGCGATTGGCCTGATTGATGCCACCACCCAGCAGAACTCCGCGCTGGTGGAGGAGTCCGTCGCCGCGGCGGCATCGCTTAACGAACAGGCGATGCACCTGAAAGAGCTGGTACGTGTCTTCCGCGTGAGCGAACACGCTCCGGCTTAATCCAGCTGGGAGATCTCGAGCGCCGCGCGGTCAATGACGCCGATAATCTGCTTAAGCTGCGCGTCGCTGAGCTCTCCCTGATTCACCTTCAGGTCTAACACCGCTTTAAAGTTATCCAGCGCCCGCTTCATCTGCGGGTTTTTGCGCAGCTGGAAGCCGACAGAACGCGCTTTGATGCGTGCCTGTATGTGCTCAAGCTGTTCCTGGTTCTCATCCAGCCACTGCTGGCCCGTCACGGTAATCGCAATTCGCTTTCTGCCGTTCTCTTCTTCCGTAATGGTGATAAAGGTCTGATCCTGCAGATAATCCAGCGTCGGGTAGATCACCCCAGGGCTCGGTGTGTAATTACCCTGGGTCAGGTTCTCAATCTCTTTGATCAGCTCATAGCCGTGGCTCGCATTGCGGGTCAGGATATCCAGAATCACCAGCCGCAGATCGCCGTGGCCGAAAAAGCGCGGTCGGCGTCCGCCGCCATCATGTTCGTGTCGCATAGTAATTCCTTTAATTTGATATATCTAAACTATATCTAAGATATATTCAGATGCAATCTAAAAGATCTTGCTTTTTTACTGATTAGTAATCATTATCATTTAAAAATTAATTTAGATATATCGTATTCATCAGAGAAGGGGCTAAAAATGGCATCTACCCGTTACCCACAGCGTGTTCGTAATGACCTGCGTTTTCGCGAGCTGACGGTGCTCCGCGTGGAACGCGTGAGCGCGGGTTTCCAGCGCGTTGTATTAGGTGGTGAGGCGCTGGAGGGGTTTAGCTCACGCGGCTTCGACGACCACACCAAAGTCTTTTTCCCGGCACCGGGGGCGGTGTTTGTGCCGCCCGTGGTGACTGATGAAGGCATCGACTGGGGCGACGGCGTGCGTCCGCAGACGCGCGACTATACGCCGCTGTATGATGAGTCTCGCCATGAACTGGTGCTCGATTTCTTCATTCATGACGGCGGCATTGCCAGCAACTGGGCGGTTGAGGCGAAAGCGGGGGACACGTTGACCATTGGTGGGCCGCGCGGTTCGCTGGTGGTGCCGGAAGATTACGCCTGGCAACTGTACGTGTGTGATGAATCCGGCATGCCTGCGCTACGTCGACGTTTAGAGAGTCTTGCTAAACTGCCGGTTCGCCCGGAAATTCACGCGGTAGTGACGGTCGGGAACGACGCATATAAGGACTATCTGGCGCACCTGAGCGACGTCGACATCACTTGGGTAGTGGGCCACAGCGAGCAGGCGGTGGCGGATCGTCTGGCGGCGTTGACCGTTCCGGCGGAAGAGTACTTTATCTGGCTGACCGGGGAAGGAAAGGTAGTAAAAAGCCTGAGCCGTCAGTTTGACACTGACGCGATTGATCAACAGTTGGTGCGTGCCAGCGCCTACTGGCACGCTAAATAATCAGGCTGCTGAATCCATTTGCGCTTCGTTCACCTGGTGTTCGAGCGAGGCGCGAACCTCGTGCAGGGCTTTCTCCTGCTGAGCAAAGAACGCCTCCATATTGCTCAGCGACGACACCAGCAGCCAGGACTCTTCTTTCTCCAGCTCCGCCAGCTCGTTCACTAAGGTGTCGATTTGCTCGCGTACCTGCGCCATTTTTTTGCGGATACGTTCCAGATCGTTCAGCCTGTCGCTGGCCATCAGCGGCTCGAAGCCCTGCTGCAGGCGGGCGACCAGCGAGCGAATAGCCTTGACGTCGCCACGCTGTTTGGCCTGGTTGAGCTGCACCATCATCGCGTTGGCTTCCTCTTTCAGGTCGTCCGCCACCAGGTCCGGATGACAGAGTTTGCTCGCCTGCCGCCAGAGACGCTTGAGTTCGTTCTGATCTTCTTCAGAGAGGTGCTTCCCTTTGCGCAGCCGCATTTCGACATCGTGATGTTGCTCGCGATACTTCTCGTACTCTTCGTTGGCTTCGTCACGCGCCTGGCGAGCAGGCTCCTCTTCGCGCGTTAAGCCGCTCTCCAGCTCCAGCGCCTCGGCCAGCAAATTAGCAATCAAATTACTTTGCTGCTCCAGATGCTTGCGCGCCTCAGCCGCCTGCACGGAGTCGGCTGGCAGATCGCGCCAGCGCTGGGTGAGCGTCGCCAGCACCTCTACCGCCTGCGCCATATAGCGCTGGCAGCGACGGTAATCTTCCTCGCGACGACGCGCCTCCGCCTGCTGACGACGCAGGTTCAGCTCCGCCAGGGTTTTACGCAGAGCGAGGATCTGCTGCATCAGGGGACCCAGACGGGAGAAATATAGATCGTTGAACTCATCAAGCTGCTGCACCCGCGCGTTGCGGCGATCGATGAGATCGCGCAGACGCTCTTCCAGCGCCTTCAGCTCCAGCTTGCTGGCTGCCACTTGCGGGTCGCGCCACGGGGTGATGGCGCGCTGGCCTTGCAGCCAGGCGGTAATGGCCCTGATGGCGGCGGTGTAGTTCTTCTGCTCAAGCGCCACGACGATTGCCTGTAGCTCATCGTCAAACGCTTCATTCTTCAGCCGTGTCAGCTGGCTCTGGATGATGTCGTCATCTTCCAGTTCAATGGCATTTTTAATGATTTCTAGCCGTTTGATCGGTGTGCTCATGATGCCTTTCGCTTTGGCGCTTAAGTATTTGAGTTAAGGGTAGTTGTGGGCAACGCTACAGGAAATAATACACACGGATGATGATCGGCGCGATGGGGGATTTCTTTAGTTTTTAGGGTTTGTGAGGGTGAGCGGCAGGACGGACTACATTTGATTGATTCCGTGTGTGCTTGCACAGGGTGCAGCAAAAAATCAGAGGAGGAATATAGCCTGGCGAATGCCAGGAGGAAAACTCAGGGGACAACAAGGGGGCACCCGTCATTCAGCGAGCACTAGTAGCCAGGCAAATTCTGACAATCATCTCCAAATCTTTAGCAGAGCTGTGGTGGCTTTCTTCTAAGAGACTGTCAATCTGCTCTCCAGTAAGAAAGGCCATCTCACTTTCTTCTGTTCTGAACTGTCGAATATTATCTGGCGGGTTTGGCGCTTCCCATTCGCCAAGTCGTTTCAATTCATTGAACACCGTGAGGAAATACGCGTGCTCTAAGTTCATGGTGCGAGGCGAAACCTGAGTAACGCGCTTAGTACGGGCAAAATGGCCATCGAGCCTTTTTGCCCGGTACGCGGTGAAAAGCTGGGCTAAGAATTCAGTAGCCAGGGGCGACCCTATGCACAGATCTGCCCAGAGCATGGTGCTTTTACGTTTCTCGCCGTCACGCAAAGTTATTCCATGGCGCTCAAACCATAGATGGACTATATCCGAAAGACGACGTTTGTCTTTGCCCTGGCCTAACCAGGGCGTGTCCTCAAATTTTTGCAGTGTGTAATTTTCAAACGCCAGCGCTTCGCCTTTAGTGACAAACTTCCTACGAACCCGCTTGCCGTCTTTACTATCAGTTCTGTCTACAGTGTAAAAATCAGCAACCCGTTGGCCGTTAGCTAACTTTCTTACAGACATAAATTAACCATTCAAAATGAATTTTTTCTGCTGCTGGAATTCTTCTTCTGTAAGAATCCCTTCTTCTTTCATTTTTGCAAGACGTTCAATTTTCGCCATTTGATCATCGAATGATTGAGTGTCTTTGGTCGGTTCTTGTTGTTGCGAGGCAGGGGCGTTCAGAGAGTTTTTTGTTTCGTTCACTAAATTTGTGAAGGGTATAACTGAGCCTTTCATGACATTTTTGATTGTGTAGTTTTGGCCGCTAGTAGAAATCATAATTTCACCAAACATAAGCCCCGTCTTGCCGCCTACGCTCACAATGTTGTTGAGGTTGATGTCAACCTGCTTAACACCAAAAATCATGCCCTTATCAAGGAAAATTACGCGTTTATTTGTCAGTGTGATGAGCCAGGTGTTGCCGTCCATCATGCCACTGGCAATGGCCACCGGACGTTCGCCCGAGTTCAAAATTTCAGGGAGGTGAAAGAATTCTTTTTTTGTACCAAAGGGCGTGTCAGATACAACGCCAGCTAAGCGTTTCATCTCCGCTTTGAGTTGGTCTTTTGATGCTGTTTTGTAGTCAATCATCTTCAAATCCTTATGCTTATCTTATTGTTAATACAACCTGACCTGCTCCCCGTTGATTAGTACACCCCGATGTTAGTAATGTCTTCATAAGCCA